>NVTJ01000128.1 GCA_002401545.1 Alphaproteobacteria bacterium | reverse complement strand
GCCCGAAGGCTTGACAGGCTGATTTCCCGGGCCGCATTCCTCACCCCTATCAACCGCCCGCCATTATCAATGAGTATGTCCGGCTGGGCAGTGAAAAATGCGGCCACTATGCCCGTCAACACAACGGGAATTCCCAAAATCCGCCAGCGCAGCCACCAGATGGCAAACCATAACCCCCCGAGTATTATCATCACCAGAGGGATAAGCCCCATAGAGGGAACAAGACTGTATGATCCCGGCGCATGGGACACTGTTTTTGCCACATACATAATCACTTCCAGACCATATGACATGGGATAAAGCGCCAGCTGCCCAAGCCCAAAAGGCGCCAGTAACAGATAAGCCACCACACAGGGCATCACCCATGACGCCATCACCGGCATGGCCAGAAGATTGGCCAACAGGCCATATTGCACCAGCTTGTTAAAATGAAACAGAGCGAAGGGCGCGATGGCCAGTTCCGCCACCAATGTGGTGAACAGCATGGTGCCAATATAAAAACCGGTCTTCCTGATCCAGCCCCTGCTTTGCCCCGATAGACTCGACCAGCGGATATTTACTTTCTCATAGGCCGCAACCAGAGCCACCACGGCGGCAAAGGACATCTGAAAGCTGACCGACAGAACAGCCTCCGGCGTAAAGACCAGTATAAACATGGCCGCAATGGCCACCAGCCGTAAGGATATGGCCTTGCGGTCCGTGAGTACCCCCAGAAACAGGATTGACGCCATGATGAAGGCCCGCACCGTCGGCGTGGACCCGCCGCTTAAAAAAACATAGACCATCCCCGCCCCGATGGCGATCACGGCAGCCCATTTTTTTATGGGATAGCGCAGGGTGAGATATTCCGAGCGGGAGAGCAGAAAACGGGAAAAGAAAAAAGCGGCACCGCAAAGTAATCCCATATGCAGCCCGGATATGGCCAGAAGATGTGCCAGACCGGAATTACGCATATTTTCGGCAACATCAAAAGAAATCCCTGACCGCATACCCGTAATCAGGGCCGCCGCCAACCCGCCGACATCACCACCAAGGGTTTCCCGGATATCTTCTGCCATCTCAAGCCTGTGCCGGTTGGTGAGGCCCCATGTATCCCTGCCCTTTTCAATGATCTGTGGTTTGCTGATGGCATAACCCACGGCACCAATCCCCTGAAACCATATTTGGCGGGCATAATCAAAATCACCCGGCATCGTTGGCGGCGGGGGCGGCAGCAACCCTGCCCTGATGGATATTCTGTCACCCGGATGAGGCAACTGGTCAAATTTCTGAACCTTTATCCGAACTTTATAAAGCGGGATAGCCCCTGAAATCTCAGGGTCTTTCAGCACAATATGCAGCTTACCCGTGTTGTAATGCCGAACATCCGTGACCAGTCCTGTGATCCACCGGGGGGAGAGTTTTTTGTCCAGAACCGGTGTTGCCAGCGCGCTGCTCCTCATGCTTGCCGTCATTGCCCCCCCGGCCCCGAACAACAGGGCAATCAGGATTATCCGTATCATAAAATAGCGCCAGAAAGCCAATAGCCCCAAGGCAAGAACAGCACAGACCGCCGCTGGCTGGTATAAGGATGGCTCCGCTGATAAAGAAAAATACCCGCCGATACCCATGGCAAAAAATACCGGAACCCATAACAACAGCCTGTCCTGCTCCTGATATAAGATTTCCTCTAATTTCTTTATTGTATTTCCTCTTTATTTGTCACATTTTTCTCTATTTTAGCATAACAGGCTTCCATTTTTAGTATATTTTTGCTAGAAAGCACCCAAGCATAAGGATATGATTGTCCTTTCCCATGATAATATCATTCCCCTGCGCGGACAATAGACATGTATTTTATACATCTGTATCCGCACAATAAAAACTGTTGGAATATATGAATAAATGACGAAGAAGGTTATCACACGCTTCGCCCCGTCTCCTACGGGATTTTTACATATCGGCGGTGCCAGAACGGCGCTGTTCAACTGGCTGTTTGCCCGGCATAATGATGGTGAATTTCACCTGAGAATCGAGGATACCGATCGCAAGAGGATGACGGAAGGGGCCGTTGAAGCCATTTATGACGGCATGGACTGGCTGGGGCTTGATCATGACGGGAAAGTGGTCAGCCAATATGCCCAGCGTGCCCGGCATGTTGACGTGGCCAATGAACTTCTGGCCCGGGGCAAGGCTTACCATTGCTATTGTTCTGTAGAAGAATTGAAAGAAATGCGCGAATCCGCCCGTGCCGAAGGCCGCCCCATAGGCTATGATGGCCGCTGGCGGGACCGGGACCCCTCAGAAGCGCCTGAAGGTGTGAAACCTGTCGTACGTTTCAAATCCCCCAATGAAGGCGAGACTATCATCAAGGACCGGGTGCAGGGCGATGTGACAGTGGCCAACGCACAACTTGACGATATGATCCTTCTTCGCGCTGACGGGACGCCAACCTATATGCTGTCCGTCGTGGTGGATGACCATGATATGGGGATCACCCATATCATACGCGGCGATGACCATCTGACCAATGCCGCGCGTCAGGCGCAACTTATACTGGCCATTGGCTGGGAATTACCGATTTATGCCCATATACCCCTGATTCACGGGGCTGACGGGGCCAAACTCTCCAAAAGGCACGGCGCATTGGGTGTGGAAGCTTACCGGGATATGGGTTATCTGCCCAGCGCCGTGAAAAATTACCTGTTGCGGCTGGGTTGGGCCCATGGTGATGATGAAATAATCCCGCAACAGCAGGCCATCGAATGGTTTGGTCTGGAGGGCATCGGAAAATCACCCTCCCGCTTTGATTTTACCAAGCTGGAAAATTTAAACGGCTATTATATCCGCGAAATCGAATCCAATGAATCACTGGTTGAAATTTGCAGGCCCCTCATTGAAAAATCACTTGCCAGGCCATTGACAGAAGATGAAATTACGTTGCTGATTTCAGCCATGAATGAATTTAAGCCCCGGGCGAAAAACATCAATGATCTGGCCGAAAGCACCCTGTTCCTGTTTGCTTCGCGTCCATTGAACTTTATCCCGAAAGCCGAAAAAATTCTTTCCCCCGAGGCCAGAAATATATTGGCAGATGTTGCCGAACTTCTGGCAAAGGCGACCGCCTGGAATGTGGAAACACTGGAAGCCGGAATTACCTCTTTTGCGGAGGAAAAAGACCTGAAACTGGGAAAAATAGCCCAACCAATACGGGCATCACTGACCGGGAAAAATACTTCCCCCGGAATTTTCGATATTTTGATCTGGCTAGGCAAAGAAGAAAGTCTTGCCCGGATTAAGGATCAAGCCATTTGATTTTGCCTGTTTTGGCGAAGTCTTAACAACTGTAATGTCGGGATAAGACCGCCCTGCATTATTTAAAGAGTGATGGGAAACAGCGCAAGAAATCACATAACCCTGCTGTTTTCTGCAACTGTAGCTATAAAACAAGGATGTGGATTTATGACAAAAAACATATTTGACAAGAGATTATTAAAAGAAACAGCAACGCTGACGATTGGTGATAAAACACTTGAATTGCCAATTTACTCAGGCTCCGTAGGCCCGGATGTCATTGATATTCGCAGACTTTACGCCGATACGGGCATGTTCACCTATGACCCGGGCTTCACATCCACGGCCAGTTGCGAATCCAGCATAACCTATATTGATGGTGACAAGGGTATTCTGTTGTACCGGGGTTATCCCATTGATCAACTCGCCGAAAAAAGTGATTTCATGGAAGTTGCCTACCTGCTGCTGAATGGTGAATTGCCCGACAAAGAAGAAAAAGATGACTTTGTTCATGCCATCACATATCACACCATGGTTCATGATCAGATGAGTTCGCTCTTTAAAGGATTTCGCCGTGATGCCCATCCTATGGCTATTATGGTTGGCGTTCTGGGGGCCATGTCGGCATTCTATCATGACAGTCTGGATATTAATGACCCTCTTCAGCGTAAAATTGCCTCTCACCGCCTGATCGCCAAAATCCCGACCATTGCCTCCATGGCCTATAAATATTCCATTGGACAGCCCTTTGTCTATCCGCGCAATGATATGAGCTATGCAGAGAACTTCCTGCATATGACTTTTGGCGTACCCCAATGCGAAGAATATGAAGTCAGTCCAACGCTGGCCAATGCCATGGATAAAATCTTCATCCTCCATGCGGACCATGAACAGAATGCCTCCACATCCACGGTTCGTCTGGCCGGTTCATCCGGGGCCAATCCCTTTGCCTGTATTGCCGCCGGCATTGCCTCGCTCTGGGGGCCGGCTCACGGCGGGGCCAATGAAGCCTGTCTGCATATGCTGCAGGAAATCGGCACGGTTGACCGTATTCCTGAGTTTATTGAAAAAGCCAAGAACAAAAATGACCCTTTCCGCCTGATGGGTTTTGGGCACCGGGTATATAAAAACTTTGACCCGCGGGCGCAGGTTCTGGCCAAATCAGCCAACGAGGTTCTGGATGAGATGGGTATCAATGACCCCATGCTTGATGTCGCGCGTGAACTGGAACGTATCGCATTGGAAGATGAATATTTCATCGAAAAGAAGCTCTATCCCAATGTGGATTTCTATTCCGGCATTATCCTCAAAGCCATGGGCTTTCCCACTGAAATGTTCACCGTATTATTCGCCCTGGCCAGAACAACCGGCTGGGTGTCCCAATGGGGTGAAATGATCGAAGACCCAACCCAGAAAATCGGACGGCCCCGTCAATTATTCACCGGGGATACCCAGCGGGACTTTATTGATCTTGAAAACCGGTAATATTCCCGGCGAATTGGCCTTTGGGGCGGTATTGATGCAGATATGTTGGAAGTACCGCCTCCAGTAACGTTGGCGTAATACCAAGGTCAGCCAGCCCCCGGGCATCATCCGCCACCACATTATCTGTCTTCAGCATTCTGAGCTGGTCCAGCGTGATCGGCGGGTTAGGGAGCAATCCAAGGAAAAAGACCTTGAACGGCGCGATAAAGTCCGGAACATCCACAAACCAAACATCTCGCATGGCTTCCCTTGCCGCGCGCTGCATCATCTCACGCAGGCTGTATATATCCGCCCCGCCCAGCTCATAAGTCTCGCCCTGCATATGGCTGTCGCCCAGAGCCTTGATCATCACCTTAACCACATCCCCCACATAGACCGGCTGAAATCTGGTATCGCCGGAGAATACCGGTAATAGCGGTAGGCTCGCGGCCCGGGCAAAACGGTTAAACAGCCCGTCACCGGCCCCGAAAATAACACTCGGGCGGATGATGGTGGCACTCGGGAAAGCAGCCTTCACCGCCTTTTCGCCAAGGGCCTTGCTCTGGGCATAAAATGATGGTGAATTCTCATCGGCACCGAGCGCAGACATATGAACCAGCGTCTTAACCCCAAGCCCGGCACTGATCCGGGCCACGGATTCGGCACCCCGGGCGTGGACGGCCTTGAATTTCTGGGCACCACTTTCAGACAATATCCCCACAAGATTAATCACCGCATCGGCCCCCTGGATTGCGGCACGAACAGAGGCTTCATCGCGCAGGTTGGCCTGTACGACCTGTATCTGTCCCACATCACCCAGAGGCTTCACATGCATCGCTGAATTAGGCCTCCGGACGGCAACCCGGATACGGACCCCGGACTTCGCCAGATGTTCCACTAATGTTGTACCAACAAATCCTGCGCCGCCAAAAATCGTTACCAGTTGCTGTGCCATTATATTCTCCAAATAAAATGTATTTGTTATGATCTTTTTATCTTTCCCTCATCCCATAGTCCAGTGTATTTTAAATATTTCATTTCATACCCTGACTTTGGCCTTGRCTTTATCTTGTGGTGATCGTAATCACAGCACACCATTAGTATTGCCCAGATGGCGGAATTGGTAGACGCGCTAGCTTCAGGTGCTAGTGTCTGTATAGGCGTGGAGGTTCGAGTCCTCTTCTGGGCACCACTACTATTTTATCAATTTCTCTCAAAATTTATATTTCCTTATAT
>NVTJ01000127.1 GCA_002401545.1 Alphaproteobacteria bacterium | reverse complement strand
AGTTTCTGTTTTACAGGGGATGGGGAATTCCCCATCCCCTGTGCTTTTGAGTAAACCTCATGAGGTGTCTGTCCGTCAAGGGAAGAATGGGGCCGGATGTGGTTATAAAAACTGATCCATTCACCGATTTCTCTTTGAGCGACAAAACCGTCAGTCATATCCTTGAGATAAATGCACTCGTATTTAAGACTGCGCCATAACCGTTCAATGAAGATATTATCCAGTCTGCCTACATCACTTAAAAGTGTATGGTATTTCAGAATATAATGTGCATTTATTAAGTAGGCTAAAAGACCTATACCAAAAGACTTATTAAGTAATGATATATCCTAAAAGGAGATATCAAATGGCTAATTATTCTATTGGACCTATAAAATGAAGAACTTATATTCGGCAGAGCTGAGATATGAATTTCCGTAAAATAAACCTAATGCTTATCGGGATAATGGTGCTAATATCCTTGCTCATTTTGACAAGTGCACTTACTGCATTATACCAGTCAGCATTCAAGAAATCCCGTGAAAATTTGACAAGAACAGCTCTCAGTCAGGCACGATTGATTGAATCTCTTGCCGTTTTTGATCAAGAGCATAACTCCAGTTTTTCTGAAGGGTGGTTAGCTATCACTCTGGCGCAAATAGATATGGACTTTAAATCGTTAGAAAAAATAGGAGAAACAGGCGAATTCCTGCTGGCACGAAAGCAGGGGGGCGATATTGATTTTTTGTTGGTCTCACCAAGGGGCAGCCAGTCGGTTCCCAGCGCGGTACCCTTTGTATCTGCATTAGCTGAGCCCATGAGTCGGGCGCTTAAAGGCAAAGGCGGAATAATGACCGGAATAGATTATGATGGTGTTCGTGTTTTGGCCGCCTATCAGCCTATCAAAAAACTGAACTTTGGTATTGTTGTCAAGATTGATATTGCGGAGATACGTGCGCCTTTTCTGAAGATAGGCGTCATCCTTGTGTCGTTCTCGATATTATTAACTGTAATTGGATCAGCATTATTTCTCAAAGTGAATAATCCCATGATCCGGCGGGTAAAGGAAAGTGAACATCGCTACCGGAATATAATTAAAAACACAGAAGTAATAGCATGGGAGCTAGATCTAAATACCTTTTGCTTTACATATGTTTCCCTCCAAGCTGAGAAATTACTGGGAATTCCTACCGAAGAATGGAAGGCAGAGAATTTTTGGGTAGATCACATTCATCCAGATGACCGTGAAAGTTCTATTCTTGCATGCAATGTCGCTACAAAGGCAGGCGAAAAGCATGATTTTGAATACCGAATGCTTAAAGCAGATGGCTGTTATATCTGGATGCGTGATATTGTAACCGTTAACAAAGATGCAGTTGGCCACCCTGTTTCTCTTAGCGGGTTTCTCATTAATATTAATAATGAAAAAGGTGCTCAGGAAAAACTCATATCCAGCGAAAACCGCTATGAACGTGCCATTGCAGGAACAAAAGATGGAATATGGGACTGGAACGCTCAAACTGACGAAGGCTATTTTTCCCCACGCTGTGCCGAAATTCTGGGATATGATGTTAGCGACCTTGAGCCGGTTGTGAAAACATTCGCAGATATTGTTCACCCTAATGACAGGGAAGAAGTATGGGCCAGCGTTAACGCCCATATGGAGCATAACGAACCCTTCGATATTGAATTTCGTATGCGCAAAAAAAACGGTGACTATATATGGATACAATGTAGAGGAAGTGTCAGCCGGGATGACGCTGGCCAGCCTACTTTCATGGCTGGCTCCATTACGGACATTACGAAACGCAAAGACATTGAAGACAGATTAGTTATTGCAAAACAAGAAGCAGTAGACGCTAATTTAGCCAAATCAGAATTTCTTGCCAGTATGAGCCACGAACTCAGAACGCCGCTTAACGCCATTTTAGGATTTGGACAAATGCTTCAGATCGACTCTGAAGATATTCTAATAGAAAAAAAGAAAGAATATGTCGAATATATTCTTTCTGGCGGAAATCATCTTTTAAAGCTTATAAATGAAATACTTGATCTTTCTCAAATTGAAGCTGACCAGACATCTATACTGCTTGAAGATGTTGATCCAGAAGAGGTCATTAGTTCCTGTATTGCTCAGATATCACCGCTAGGTGTAAAAAGAGGAATAACAGTTTTTAATAAGGTTGAAATAAATAATGATAATCTCATTCGTACAGATAATACTCGGTTTCAACAGATCATTATTAATCTGTTATCCAATGCTGTAAAATACAACAAAGATGGCGGAAGTATCACGGTGGCCAGCAAAATAACAAGAACCGGGTTTTTGCATATATCGGTGTCAGATACAGGTATCGGTATTGATAAAATGTACGCTGTCAGCATTTTCAATATATTTAAGCGCATAGAAAGAAATTCAAAGGTAGCAGGGGAAGGAACGGGTATTGGGCTTGCTATATGTAAGCTACTTACCGAACAAATGGGCGGACGTATCAATTTTGAAAGTACAATTGGTGAAGGAAGTACTTTCTGGGTCGAGCTGCCATTAGTTTCTAACAAAGAGATTTTGATTTGGAGTGACAGCTTGCGTACCGGTATTGATGCTATCGACAAGGATCACCAGATTATCATTGGTCTAAACAACAAAATTTCCAGTGGCATTAGTGATGAAAAAAACTTAGATGACATCATATTAAAAGTTGTTGAATATACCAAATATCACTTCAAACGTGAAGAAGCCATTATGGAACTTTGTGATTACCCGGAATTAAAAAAACATCGTGGTTATCATAAAAAACTTGTTACCAAAATAAACAAACTGGCGCGTGATTGGCAAAAGAATGAAGACCCTGAAATTAGGGAAAGTCTTAGTATCTTCCTCCGAAATTGGTGGATGGGTCACATTATGGAAGTTGATACCACAATAGTGCAATATGCGAATGGCAAGGAACGAGAAATCAAGAACAAACTTGCTGAACTCAAATAGCATCGGGTTTTTCTATATGAGGATATTGGGGAAATGACGATTAGTCACTCCCCCTCATACTGAATGTTATCACGCGATCGCGCGGGACATTTCCTCTACATTGTTGGTTGCGGAACTAGCCTGCTTTATTGCGCTGGCTATTTCAACCATGCTGTCTGTGATAGAGGCAAAGGGGTGTCATAGCGATCGTATAGGACAATATTATCATCATTGTATTTGGAAATTATTGCCATTCATCAACTTTCTGTGCAGTTTCTGTGCAAAAGTTAACGTAAAACGCGAGTGGTCACAAATGATTTGTTATCAAATTACTACTGTGCGCAACTGTGCAAATAAAAAATGACCTAGCAAATACATGCTAAGTCATTGTTTTTATTGGAGGCGCGGACCGGATTTGAACCGGTGTACACGGATTTGCAATCCGCTGCGTAGCCTCTCCGCCACCGCGCCATATGTTTGTTTGAATGCTTCAAGTCTTTTAACTAAATCATCTGCGAAGTCAATGTATTATTTGATCATACCGCATTTCCTTTATTGTAAAGGCACCGCGTACCCTTTATACAGGGACGTTAAGGAAACCACATATAATTCAGGAGTTTTTCCATGTCAGATTCTGCGAATGCCCGCCAACATATGATTGATGGACAACTTCGGCCCAACGAGGTGAATAATGAGGTTATTATTGCGGCAATAGATTCGGTTTGCCGGGAAAAATTTGTTCCAAAAAACCTGAGCGGTGTTGCTTACCATGATAATAATATTCCGGTCGCGGCCGGCCGCAGCCTTATGGAACCTATGGTTTTTGCACGATTGCTTGATGCGGCCAATGTGCAGGCCAGCGATCTTGTTCTCGACATTGGATGTGCAACAGGATATTCCAGCGCAGTCTTGGGTCGGCTTGCAGAAGCCGTTGTCGCACTGGAGGAAGATACAGAACTTGTGGCCATGGCAACGGACGTTCTCGCTGTAGAATCCTGCGATAATGTGGCTGTTGTAAAAGGGCCGCTTGGGGAGGGGCTTGCGGCTCAGGGACCCTATGACCTCATATTTATAAATGGTATGATAGACCAGATCCCGCCTATCCTGACAGACCAGATTGCAGAAGGGGGCCGTCTGATTTGTGTGTTGAATGATAATGCTATTGGCAAGGCGACTTATGTCACATGCGAAAATGGCATAGTGGGGAAACGTGTATTGTTTGATGCCACTATACCTGAATTTGAATCTTTCAGAAAGAAAGAAAAATTTATCTTTTAACGATCAAATGTTGACAGTGCTAACAATGATGAGTTAATTTCACTTTGCCACTTATCTTTAAAAAGATACGCTTTCTTAATTTCCAGTGGTTATTAGTGAAGAAAGCTCAGGTGTCTGCGGTTATTATAAATAGAGTTCGGGAAAATGAGAAAAAAGCGATATTTTACAATACTGCCTGTCATTACGGCAATAGTTTTACCACAATTTTCGCAGGCAGAATCCTTACAGGAAGCCATGGGGGCGGCTTATCTTAATAATCCGGCCCTTCTTGCGCAGCGGGCCTCTCTCCGGGCGCTTGATGAAACAATCAATCAGGCCAAGGCCGGCTGGCGGCCCTCGGTAACAGCAACGGGAAATTATGGCTATAAGCGGTCGGTTTCCAATTTTTCATTTGCCACCAGCAGAAATACCAAGCCCAGAAGGTGGGAGCTTGAGGTAAAACAGCCTGTTTTCAWGAGTATGCAGACCGTTAACAGTACCAGTGAGGCCCGCAACCGGGTCAATGCGGCCCGGGAACAACTGGTTGAAGTGGAACAGAAAATTCTACTGGATTCTGTGGCGGCCTACATGGGTGTTCTGCGGGACCTGTCTGTGCTGGAATTAACTRTCAATAATGTTGCGGTGCTCAAACGYCAGTTGGAGGCTAGTGAGGACAGGTTTCGTGTCGGGGAGATCACCCGGACAGATGTGGCGCAGTCAAAGGCGCGTATGTCCCGGGCTATTTCGGAAAAAATCCTTTCTGAAGCAACGCTGACCGCCAGCCGGGCCGCTTATAGAAAAACTATCGGTAATGCCTCGGCAGACCTTGTCTGGCCGGTAAATTTGCCTGCCATGCCCGCTTCCGAGGAGGCGGCACTGGAAATTGCAAAACATAATAATCCGCGCCTTCTCGCCGCTTTCTATACGGAAAAAGCCGCCCGTTACAATGTTAAAAAACAATATGGTGGTTTGGGCCCTAAAGTTGAAATGGTGGCGCGATTAGGTAAAAGTTGGGAAAATTTCAACTCAACAGATGTTTCTGCCACCAAAGAAGTTCTTGCTCAACTGACGATACCCCTATATCAGAGCGGTTCCGTTTCATCAAATATCCGACAGTCCCGTCAGATTGAAAACCAACGGCGTCTGGAGGCGGTATCTGCGGGACGGGATGTGGTGGAACTGGTGCGGAATGCCTGGGAGGGTTACCGGGAGGCAACGGCGCGTATTGTTTCCTCACAGGATCAGGTGACGGCCAATGATATTGCCCTTGAAGGGGTTCGTCAGGAATCAGAAGTGGGATCAAGAACCACTCTGGACGTCCTGGATGCGGAGCAGGAACTGCTTGATTCACGGGTAAGTCTGGTCAGGGCGCAAAGAGACCAGTCCGTTGCGGCTTATACTCTTTTGTCATCTATAGGTAAGCTCAGGGCAGAAGAATTACAGCTTGGTGTGTCGCAGTATGATCCGAACCGCAATACTGAAAATGTGGAAAATAAATTCTTTGGCTGGGGCATAGATAAAGAATAATTGAACCCGAACCCTGTTTTTGGTTCAATTTTAAAACGATCCGGGATATTTTAGTTCCATAGGGTCGTTTTTTTTTATATATGGTATATAGTCATTGATAATAGTCCAAAAACACTGAGGGTGTAATACTATATGATATAGGTTACACTGGATTTGGTATTTATCAGCTAAGGGATGGCGCTTACAGAAGCGAGGATCAGGAAAATGAGCGAAACGGAAGGCCAGGAAGAGCCAACGATGGAAGAAATACTGGCATCAATTCGGAAAATAATTTCCGAGGATGATGTGGAAGAGGAGGCTGAATCCACAGCCGAGCCAGAACCCGAGCCAGAACCCGA
>NVTJ01000126.1 GCA_002401545.1 Alphaproteobacteria bacterium | reverse complement strand
TTCAATATCAATTTTTTTCATCTATACAGCTTTTTGATTGAACAATTCCATGGGAAAATATACTATATATGTATTAATGATATATCAAAATACTTTATTGATGAAAAGAGGGTTTAATGACAGAGGATGCTGACCTGCCGCTTGCGGGTATCAGGGTGATCGAATTTAGCCATATGGTTATGGGGCCTGCCGCCGGGCTGATTATGGCAGATATGGGGGCTGATGTCATCAAGGTTGAACCCATTGGCGGTGATAATACGCGCCGCCTTGTGGGGTCCGGGGCCGGGTATTTCGCCATGTATAACCGTAACAAGAAAAGCATCTGCCTTGATCTTAAATCGGCGGAGGGCCTGAAGGTTGCTGAAAAACTTGTTCGGGATGCGGATATTGTCATTGAGAATTTCCGGCCGGGGGCCATGGACAGGCTGGGTCTTGGCTATAAGACATTATCGGCCGTGAATCCTGCGTTGATATATTGCTCTGAAAAGGGTTTTCTTGAGGGACCCTATGCCCATCGTACGGCGCTGGATGAAGTTGCCCAGATGATGGGCGGGCTGGCCTATATGACCGGGCCGCCCGGCCAGCCGCTCCGGGCCGGGGCCAGCGTTATTGACGTTATGGGCGGCATGTTCGGGGTGATCGCTATTCTGGCCGCTCTGAGGCAAAGAGAGACAACCGGCAGGGGGCAGTATGTGCAGAGTGCGCTCTTTGAAAGCTCGGTTTTTCTGGTGGGACAGCATATGGCGCAATATGCGGTGACCGGTGAGGCGGCAAAGCCCATGCCGGTGCGTATTTCCGCCTGGGCCATCTACGATGTGTTTGAAACCAGGGACGGGCAGCAGGTTTTTGTCGGCGTCGTGTCCGATGGTCAATGGGTCAAATTCTGTCAGGCTTTTGGTCTTGACGATCTGGGGGCGGATAAGGGTTATGCCCTTAATGTGGACAGGGTGAAGCGCCGGGATAGCCTGATGCCGAAAGTCAGGACGTTGTTTTTGCAATATGACAAGCATGACCTGATGGCAAAACTGGAATATACCGGGCTGCCTTTTGCCCCCATATCAAGACCGGAAGATATGTTTGACGACCCTCATATGAGCAATTCGGGTGGCTTGGTGACACTCAACCTGCCCGAGGGCGGGGAGGTGGCATTGCCCGCCCTTCCGCTGGAGATGGATGGCCGGAAATTCGGCCTTCGCCATGATCTGCCGGAAGCAGGGCAACATACGGCAGAAATTCTGGGGCAGATGGGTTATGACCCGGAAATGATCCGGAAAATGTCAGAAGATGGCGCCGTCGGGTAGCTTACGTTTTGGCTGTCCAGAAATTGGCCTGTTCCCCTTTCACGCGGGACAGGTCCAGATTGAGCTGGTAATGATCAGGGCGGTAGAAAATTGTAATATATTCCACCGGCTTGTCCTTTGTATCATAAACAATTCTGGTGACCTTAATCAGGGGCGAGCCCATATTCACCCTTAAGGCGGGTGCCGTGACACTGTCGGCCAGGGCGGCGGTTATGGTTTGCCGCGCCCGTGAAATGGCGATGCCGGATCGTTCAATCAGGGCTAATATCGGATGCGCCTCAAGTTCTTCATATTTGAAAGTCTGGCCAATTTCTTCAGGAAGATACGTCACCACATAGGAAAAGGGCATCTGGTCCTTATGGCGGATGCGAATGGCTTTCTGGACGATGGCGGCCGGGTCCAGTTTTAAGGCATCCACCGCTTGCGGCGGGGCTTTGATATAGTCAAATTCAAGTATTGTGACGGTGGTTTCCTTGGCGATATTCTGCATGTCTTCGATGAGACCGGCCATATTGCCTGAGGAATGAGATACCGGATTATTGAATGTCACCGTCGTTCCCCGCCCCCGCTGCCGCGCGACCAGACTTTCTTTTGCCAGTTCATCAAGGGCTCTCTTGACGGTAATGCGGGAAACATCAAACATTTTTTCCAAGGCTTTTTCTGTGGGGATCAGGGTCCCGTTGGCATAAACGCCGGAAAATATTTTCTCCCGGATCAGGACGTAAAGCTGATGATAAAGTGGTGTCGGCAGGCTGTTATCAATGCTGTCCCTGATCGCTACGGTCTTTTCTGCCACTATTTCCTCCGTTATTTTTTACCCCTAATGATATGTCATTTATAGCCTATATAACAAGGGAAAAATATGGGGGCTTTTTTTAGCCGTGACAAATGTCATGGTAGGAAAAGACACGGTGGCAGATGATCGCAAGGTTAGATATTATTTCCATATGGGATGTTGAATGACGAGTGAATTATTGATGTTAATTGGGGGCGCGGCCTCCATTGCCTTTATCCATACGCTGCTTGGGCCTGATCACTATCTGCCATTTGTTGCGGTGGCCAAGGCGCGCGGCTGGAGCCTGAGTAGGACGTTGGGGATAACGGCCCTCTGTGGTATTGGGCACTCTGCCGGCTCTATCATACTGGGTCTTGTGGGTATTTATGCGGGTAGGGCGTTGGCTGACCTTGAGATGGTTGAGGCCCTGCGCGGTGATACGGCGGCCTGGGTTCTGTTGGCTTTCGGACTGGTTTATTTTGCCTGGGGCATGAAAAGAAGCAAGAGACATAAATCCCACAGTCATTTGCACACCCACGGCGATGGCACCCTCCATAGACATACCCATAATCACGCCACCACCCATGCTCACATCCATGAGGCCAAAGCGGGAAAAGGGCGCATGCGAATATTCACCCCGTGGGCGCTGTTTATCATATTTGTCCTTGGGCCTTGTGAGCCGTTGATCCCGCTGATGATGATCCCGGCGGCTTCGGGGGAGTGGATCGGCATGGTCCTGACCGTGGGGGTATTCATGCTGGTGACCATCGTCACCATGACCGCCGTTGTGGTTGCGGCCACGCTTGGGTTGCGGTCATTCAACTTCACCGGATTCGAGAAATATTCTCATGCTTTTGCCGGGGGCACCCTCAGCCTTTGCGGTATGGGCATGATTACGCTAGGATTATAGCCTAAAAGACAGGAAATTTTTATGACAAGGAAAGAAGAAGATTTCAAGGCTATTGATGCGGTGGTTAACATCTGGACGGCGGACGCTCTGGCGCATCGTCCCGAGTGGACCGATGATTTTTTTGTCGGCAAGGTGAAGGGCAAGCACAGCTCCGCCGGAACTTCTTTGGAAGAAATGATTGATATGATGGATGAGGCCGGGATCGAATATTCGTTTCTGATCGCGGCCAAAACCGGCCGTCCGGGCCTGCCGGGCTGTTATCATATGCCGCCCGAAGTGGTACAGGAGGCCGTGGCCAAATACCCCAAACGTTTTTTCGGTCTGGTGGGTATTGATCCCTATCAGGGCATGGACGGGGTGCGCAGGTTGGAAGACGATGTGAAAAATAAAGGCTTCATCGGCGCCCATCTTTATCCGCACTGGTTTGAGCTGGCGCCAAATCACGCCAAATATTATCCTTTTTACGCCAAATGTATTGAGCTTGATATTCCCATTCAGATGCAGGTGGGCCAATCGTTGATCTATGCCAAAGACAATCGCTGCCGGTCTGTGGGCCGACCGATTTTTCTGGATGATATTGCCTGTGATCTGCCCGAGCTGAAGCTCATCGGCACCCATGTGGGTATTCCGTGGCATGAGGAAATGATTGCCATGTCGTGGAAGCATGAAAATATTTATATCTGCACCGATGCCCATAGCCCGAAATACTGGCCTGAAAGCGTGTGGAAATATATCAATAGCTACGGGCAGGATAAAGTGATCTTTGGTACAGATTTCCCGGTTTTACGCTTTGAACGAACCGTTGGCGAAGTCAGGGAATATGGCCTTAAACCCGGGGTAGAGAAAAAATTCATGCGCAACAATGTTATCAGGCTTTATGGTCTGGAAAAGCATGGTGTTGCCCTGGCGGAGGAACAGCCATGAGCGGACCGCTGGACGGTGTGAAAGTCATTGAATTTACCAGTGTGGTTCTCGGGCCGTGGGCCTGTCAGATTCTGGGAGATATGGGGGCAGAGGTGATCAAGGTGGAACCGCCGGTGGGCGATACCAACCGTCATCTTGGTCCTCGTAAGAACCATGATGACATGAGTGCGCTGTTCCTGACCTGCAACCGCAATAAACGCAGTATCGTTCTGGACTTGAAACAGCCTAAAGGCATAAAAGCAGCGTTGAAGCTGATCGCAGATGCCGATGTGATGATCCATAATTTCCGCCCGCAGGCCATGGGCAGGCTCGGGCTTGATTACGCCGCCGTGAAGGCAGTGAATCCTGAAATTATCTATTGTGCCACCTATGGCTATAGTAAAGCGGGTCCTTACGGTGAAAAGGGTGCTTTGGATGACAGCATACAGGCCGGGGCGGGTATTGCCATGCTCATGAGTATGACCGGCGGCGAACCGCGTTACCTGCCGACTATTCTGGCCGATAAAACCACGGGCATGGCGGTGGTCAATGCGGTAACCGCAGCCCTGTTTTACAAAGAGCGCCACGGCAGGGGGCAGGAAATCGAAGTGCCCATGTATGAAACCATGGTGTCCTTTGTCATGGTCGAGCATCTCTGGGGGCAGGCCTTTGATCCGCCTATCGGCAAAGCCGGCTATCCCCGCCTGATGAGCGAACATCGGCGGCCTTATAAAACCCGTGACGGCTATATTGCGGTGCTGCCTTACTGGGATAATCACTGGAAGACATTTTGTGAGGTGGTTGAGCGGCCTGATATGCTCACGGACCCGCGTTTCAAGGATATGAAAACCCGTCTGGCCAATATTGATGTGAGCTATGCCGAAACCGGAAAGGCGCTGGCCAAGAAGACGACGGCAGAATGGCTGGAACTTTTTAAATCAACCAATGTGCCGCATATGATTGTCAATACGCTGGACGGCCTGATTGATGATCCGCATCTGGTGGAAACCGGGTTCTGGCAGATGGTTGATCACCCCACAGAGGGCAAATTGCGTATGGCTAAAACGCCTTATGGTTTTTCGGAAACCCCTGTTGAAATCAGGAGAATGCCGCCGCGTCTGGGGCAGCAGAGTGTAGAAATACTGAAGGAAACCGGATATTCGGATGACGACATTAGTGAAATGTTGGCGCAGGGTATCACGGCGCTCCCTTCATCGTAATATTAATAACAGGAGCATGAAAATATGAAACGAGTACAGGATGACAAACCACCACGCACGGCGGAAGTCAAGGCATGGCTGGACGAAGAAATTTCCGCTCAGAAAGTGCGCTATGATGGCATTGTGGAAGAAATAGAAGGTATACAGGAAGAGCGTAATGGCTGGATCGCCCGGTTCCTCGACATCATTCAGAACAAGGGATTTAACGTGAACGGTGATATGCGCCGTCAGATCACCAAGGAAGAAATCCCCTCACGTCCCGACCGGCCCGATGCCGATAAAGTAATCTGGTAATAGAAAAGGAAAAATCATGGCACGACCCCATATTGAACCCTTCGTTGAACTGAACGAGGATTATAAAAATTTCACCCTGCCCGGTTTTACCCCCTCCGGCAGTCATTTCAAGGTTTTATCGCTGGATACGGATGTTGGCTCCTGTACCCTGAAGATGCGTTTTGACGGCGGCTATAAAAGAAAGCCGGGATTAAGCTATTCCGATGTGGAAATCTTTGTCCTCAACGGTGCCCTGAAAGTTGGCGGCCAGAATTGCGTGGAAGGACATTATCTGTTTGTCCCTGCGGGCTATGCGCTGGGAGCCATTGAGGTTCCGCAGGGTTGTGAGCTTCTGGTCATGTATAATGACAGCGAGCCAAGCTTTGTGGAATCAGATGCTCACCATCCGTTATGCCTGAAAGAGGGCTTTGTCTCCGTCAACGGCTATGAGGATGCGCCTTGGGCGCCGGGTAATCTGGTCAATCCTTCGGTGGCGACGGGCTGCCTGATCAAGGTACTGCGTTATGATGTACTGACCGAGGCTATATCATTCCTTTATTGCATGACACCGCAGTTCATGCAGGATAATATCTCCTATCATGACTGTGCGGAGGAAAGCTATCATATCTGGGGCTCGTCATGGATGCTACAATTTGGTGAGTTGCCCACGGGCGGCTATTTCTGGCGGCCACCCTATATTAATCACGGCT
>NVTJ01000125.1 GCA_002401545.1 Alphaproteobacteria bacterium | reverse complement strand
GATTTAGAATTCTAAATCAATAACCAAATCAAATTCATCATAAATGGCTTTGTCCTTTAAACCATCAAAGAAGTTTGTAGAACCGTATTTTATATCATATTTTGTTTAAAATGATAACTTGACACAAAAATTTGGACAGTTTATGTTTTTCTTGAGAATGAATAGGATTTAAAATTTATGACTTTTTATCGTAAATTGACGCTGGTTGTAATAATTGTTGTGATTTTTCCTGTTTTTGCTTCGGCGGAGATAGTTTTGCGGCTGGCGGAAAATCAGCCGGAAGTATCTCCTGTAACAAAATCGATGCACTATTTTTCACGATTGGTCGAACGCTACACGCAGGGGCAGATTATTGTCAAAATATATGCGGGGGGGCAGTTTGGTCAAGAGCCGGAGAATATTGAACAAGCACAATTTGGCATTGTTGACTTTGCCCGGGTGAATTCTGTTGTGGTTGCTAACGTAAGTCCTTCTATGGGGGTTTTTACTTTGCCATATATTTTCAGAGACAGGCGTCATAAATATGCTGTCTTAGATGGTGAAATTGGCAAAGAAGTCATGGCAGACCTTTCTCATTATGGCCTTGTTGGGTTCGATTATATGGAATCCGGTACGCGTAATATCTATACGGTTGAGGGTAAGGTTATTGAAAGGCTCGAGGACCTCAAAGGGATGAAAATACGCGTGCAACCGGCTCCTATTTCTCTGCGTATGATGGAGTTGCTTGGCGCCATTCCTACTCCTATGAATTATGGGGAGGTTTTTTCCAGTCTCCAGACAGGTGTTATTGACGGGGCGGAAAATGACTTCGTCAGCTATCATTCTTCAGGCCATTTTGAGGTTGCTCCCAATTATGTGCTGGATGGGCACTTAAGTGTTCCCGCTTTATTGCTGATGAATAAAAAACGATTTCTTGGGTTATCGTTGGCTCATCAGAAAGCTATAAAACAGGCCGCTCATGATGCTGCATTGTATGAGAGGGAGTTGATGTTTGAGGCTAATAAAAAAGCCCGGATAATCGTTGAGGCGGCTGGGAGTATTGTAAAGAATATTGATAATGGCCCTTTTCAAAAGGCCATTTCTCCTATTTATGATGAGTTTCCTTCCTTACGGCCCCTTATTAAAAGGATACAAGCTATAAAATGATAACAAGAATTCAAGGAAAATGGAGAGACCATTTATCTAGGTTTAGTCAACGTCTAAACCAGATGGCAAGTTACGTATGTTATCTCTTGCTTGGTATTATCACATGTGTGACGGTCTTGCAGGTTGCTTTGCGTTATATATTTAATAGTCCAACCAGCTGGTCGGAAGAGATTGCGTTGTTGTGTCTTGTTTGGTTCGGTTTGATTGCCGTTGCCATTGGGATTGAGAGGCATGAGCATATTGCCATAAGGTTTATTCGTGATTTCTTGCCAAAACCCCTTGGGCATATTCTGGATATTTTTGCCCAAGTTTTGATGGCGATTTTTATGTTTGTTATCTTGCTTAATGGTGTGAATCTTTCTTCTATGATTGGAGAACAGGTTCTGCCAGCATCTCATATTTCAAAGTCTTTTCTTTATGTACCTCTGTTTGTGAGTGGTGCCCTCGGGCTGTTTAACGCGCTGGGCAATCTTTTGTTGGGGCGTTTAAATGAGATAATAGAGGAAGACTATAATGATTGATTGGGTTGGCATTAGTCTTTTGTTGGGAAGTTTTATAGTACTCCTTTTGTTACGTGTACCTATTGCTTTTGCGTTGGGGCTTTCATCGTTGGGAACAGTCATACACTTGGATCTGCCTTTATTATTGATTGGCCAGCGCATGGTAAACGGCATGAACAGCTTTACCTTTCTTGCGGTACCCTTTTTTATCCTTGTAGGTAATATTATGACCGAAGGGGGTATTTCTGATCGATTGGTAAAACTTGCCGATGTTTTGGTTGGTCGCTTTAGAGGAGGGCTGGCCCAAGGAAATGTTGTTGCGAGTACATTATTTGGAGGGATTTCCGGGTCATCTGTTGCGGATGTAGCCTCTGTCGGATCCTTTTTAATTCCAGCAATGAAAAAACGTGGCTATCCGGCGGGCTATTCGGTTGCGGTAACGGTCACTTCCTCGGTTCAGGGGGTGATGATTCCGCCAAGTCAAAATATGATTTACTATGCACTTGCTGCTGGTGGATTACCAATTAGCCAATTGTTCCTTGCGGGCTACGTACCGGGACTTTTATTAGCATCAGCCCTTATGATGATTTGTTGGGTTATGGCAATTTTGCGAAACCATCCTAAAGGAAAGGCATATAGCTTGACAGAAAGCTGTTCCGTCCTGCTAGAAGCAACAATAGGACTCTTTACCGTCGTGATCATTATTGGGGGAATTCTTATTGGGATTTTCACCGCGACAGAGTCGGCTGCTGTTGCAACGGTCTATGCGCTTCTTGTAACGATATTTGTCTATAAGACATTTAATAAATCTTCTCTTAATAAGGTGTTAAAAAGCTCGCTGACTACGTTGGCTATGGTAATGGCTATTATTATGACATCTTCTGCCTTTGGTTTTTTATTGTCTTTTTTAAATATTCCTAGTTTGTTGGCGGAAGGTATTTTTGCTTTGTCCAATGAACCTGTTTTTGTTTTGCTGGCTATTAATCTTTTGCTATTAGTGTTGGGGATGTTGATGGATATGGGAGTGTTGATATTGTTGTTAACACCAATATTATTGCCAATTGTGACAAAAGTTGGTGTTGACCCCATTCATTTTGGCATCATTATGGTCTTAAACTTAGGTATAGGTCTTTGCACGCCTCCTGTTGGCACGTCGTTGTTAGTAGGGTGTGGCATAGGCAAGGTTAGTCTGGAAAGAACTGTGCGTGACCTCTGGCCTTTTTATTGTGCCATGGTTATAGTGCTTCTTCTGGTGACATATTATCCAGATTTATCAATGACGTTACCTAGAATGTTTGGATCGTAAATTGCAGAAAGTTATACTGAAAAAGCGAGACTTGCTAGAGGTTTATTATGCCGTTTTAAATGGAAAAGTAAGCAAGCGTAACGATATTGCGAAAATGTTTAAATTACGCTCTACCTCTGTCTCTGATATAGTAACCGCTCTCTTAAAGGCCGGGCTCTTGATGGAGGGAGTGCCTACTACGAACCAGCGTGGTAGGCCAGCAGCTATTTTAATGGGAAATTCTGCCCGGTTTTGTACAATTTTTATACAGGTGAATGGCCGGGTTATTGTGGCTCGAGCCACAGATTTATCGGGACGTTTAATCGCCCAGGCAACCTGTGAACCACCTCATGACGCAGATAATGACGTAATGGCTGCAGCTTTGTTGGGGCTTGCAAAAAGAATTCAGCCTAATATTCCTACCGCTAGTGAGATATGTGGCATTGTTTGCTCATTACCCGGTGTTTTGGATTGCCCACGCCACCAATGGCGTTTTATTTCACGGTGGCCAAATTTACAGGCCCTTGACCTTAATGAGACATTCAGCAGTTTGAACCTCAAAACATTTTATATTCGAAATCTTGATGCAGAATTAAACTCACGTAATTCTGATCTTGGAGAGCATTGGAGCAAAGAGAACACTTTGCTGCTCCATTGGGGGTACGGTATTGGGGCAGCTTATTCTATGAATGGTGTGATTGCAAATCGTGAGCAAGGACAGTTTTGTGAAGTAGGTCATTGGCGCATGGATAACGGAGCTGGTGTACCGTGTAGTTGTGGCAGTGTAGATTGTTTAGAAACTGTAGCAAGCCTTTGGTCAATTGGACCAAAGTTGAGAGCGCGTTGGCCTGATTTGCCCGCGGATGAAGCAGGATTAACGCAGGTTATTCGTAATTTCCCGCTTTTAGAGATGGATGTTATGCAAGATGCCTTGCGGGATATTATTCGCGTTATAGGAAACCTCTGCAGGATTCTTTTTCCTGCACGCATTATTGTTACGGGCCCCTTTGCCCATAATTCTATGATTTTTTCTCAATTGAGTGAAGGAATTGAGGCCGCCCCATTCCGTGAAATTCTGGACCGACCAATCATCACTATTGGTGAGGCGAGCCTAAAACATGAAGAAGTCGGTGCACTAAAGAGTATTTATACGGATGCCATTGAAGAGTTGCTCTCTTCTTCTTAGGCTTCATATTTTAATCCTTAAAAGGAACTTATAAGACAATAAAAAAGAGGAAATTACTATGATTGTTAAAAACCTATATAGAATTTTGTCGCTGGGAGTATGTTATGTCTACATTGCCCTATATTGGGACATTGTCAACGGCAGCAGAAGAAAAAGAAGTCTCAGGATTTGAAGAAATTGTTGTAACTTAACAAAGGCGCGAACAAAGTTTGATGGATGTGTCTATTGCAGTTACACTCGTTACCGGAGATAGGGCAGATCGTCAGACTGTATCAAACCTCAGCGTTATTACGGCGCTCTAGCCTGTAGTATTTTATAAAGATTTTATTTCATGAAAAAAAATATCCCCCATAATACCGAATTGGCCCGATGTATTTGTGTTAACGAAAAGGATAATGTCGCTGTAATTCTCGCTGACATTAACGAGGGGGAAAGAATTTTTAATGGCGCACAATCATTTGCAAGTTTGGATCATATACCAGAGGGCCATAAAGTAGCTCTCTGTGATATCAAAGCCGGCGAACATATTGTTAAATATGGTGCTCCAATAGGGGTGACAACATGCGGCATAAAAAAAGGGCAGCATGTCCACTCTCATAACCTCAAAACGACTTTAATTGCTAATAATCCATATAGTTATAACCCTGATGTTATTCTCAAGCAGAATAATAAAGTTCAGGATGTTAAAAATACTTTTATGGGATTTAATCGTCAAAATGGCAAAGTAGGAACCCGGAATGAAGTCTGGGTATTAAATACGGTTGGGTGTGTAAATAAAATTTCAGAAAATATAGCTAAAAGTGCCAATTTAATAATTAAGGGCAATCCTGAATATGAGAATATTGACGGTGCTTATTCGTTTTCCCACCAATATGGTTGCTCTCAGTTAGGTGATGACCTCAAGCACACTCGAAATATTATTTCATGTTTAGCACAACACCCAAATGCCGGCTCAATCTTAATTGTTGGCCTCGGCTGCGAAAATAATCAGCTAAATAAATTATTAGAAGGGCTTGATCACATTGATAGTAGTCGAATTCGCTCCTTTAATGCTCAATCAGTTGAGGATGAAAGTGAAGTTGGGGAACAAGCCATAAATGAGCTATTAGAGCTAATGAAAAAAGATAGACGAACAGAATGTTCCGTCGCTCATCTATCACTTGGTATGAACTGTGGAGGGTCTGATGCTTTCAGTGGTATGAGCGCTAACCCTTTAGTGGGCAAAATAACGGATATTATTACAGAGCAAGGCGGAAGTTCGTTGCTAACCGAGGTTCCAGAAATGTTTGGTGCGGAACAGATACTCATGAACAGGGCGGCTAACAATTCTGAATACTCTAAAATAAAAAAACTTATTAATGACTTTAAAGATTATTTTATCAAACATGAACAACCCATTTATGAAAACCCAAGCCCCGGCAACATTAAGGGGGGTATTACTACACTGGAAGAAAAATCTTTGGGCGCCGTGCAAAAAAGTGGCGATGCTATTATCACAAATGTTCTTCCATATGCAGAGATTAATTCAAAACCTGGTTTGACACTTATTTCTGGACCTGGAAATGATGCTGTGTCGGCAACAGCGCTAATAGCGGGCGGAGCAACGTTAATACTTTTCACAACGGGGCGGGGTACACCGCTGGGCTTTCCCGTACCAACCATAAAAATATCATCAAATAGTGATTTAGCAATACGTAAACCAAAGTGGATTGATTTTGATGCAGGCCGGTGCTTATCAAATGAAAAAAACTCAACCGAGCTCTGTATCGAACTTTGGGATCTCATTATTGATTCTGCATCAGGCAAAAAAACGCGCAATGAAATAAACGAATGTCGTGAAATAGCTATTTGGAAGCAAGGCGTCACATTATAGTAATTAAAAAATTAGACAGAAACAAAGAGGTGGTCCTGCTTTGTTGGACAGATTTGCGGCGATGTTAAGCTTTATTATGTTGTTTAATGTTATGCCGCTCTTTTCCTTTGATCAGGGCCATGGC
>NVTJ01000124.1 GCA_002401545.1 Alphaproteobacteria bacterium | reverse complement strand
ATATTTTATAGCAGGCAATACCTTCGGCCAGAATTTCTTCTCTTGAACCGCCGACGGGCATTTTTTTCGGCACAAAGCCCCCTTTGGCGCCAACCGGTACAATGACGGTGTTTTTAACCTGCTGGGCTTTGGCCAGCCCCAGGACCTCCGTGCGGTAATCTTCCCGCCGGTCAGACCAGCGCAGCCCGCCCCGTGCCACCGGGCCAAAGCGAAGATGAACCCCTTCGACGCGGGGCGAATAGACAAAAATTTCGGCATAGGGCCGGGGTTTTGGTGCTTCCTTGACGTTACGGCTCTGGATTTTAATGGAGACATAGGGCTTGTGACGGCCATCTTCCGAGGTTTGGTAAAAATTGGTTCTCAGCGAACTGGTGATCACATTGAGGTAACTTCTCAGCATCCGGTCCTGGTCCAGGCTGGCGACTTTTTCCAATTGTTTGCGGATGTTTTTTTCAAGCCGGACAGCCTCTTTGTCACGGTCGATTTCCCCGGGCAGTTTCAGACAGAAATTCATTTCAAACACCGTGACCAGATCCCGGGCAATTTCCCAATATTGGGTCAGGGTGTCCTGCATATATGTTTCGCTGTATGACAGGCCCAGCTGACGCAGGTATTTGCTGTAAATTCTCAAGATTAAAACCTGATGAAATGTCATGCCAGCTCTGAGGACCAGCTTGTTAAACCCGTCATTATCAACGCCATCAAGCCAGACCACGCGCAGTGTATTTTCCAGCCGGGTCTTCATGACAGACAGGTCGAAAGAATGTGTCATCGGGTCTTCCATGTAAAAATCATGGATGGTATGGGTGACGGTCTCGTTTTTTTCTTCGGTGGTGACGGTGAAGGCATATTCCTCAATAACCCTTAAGCCCAGATTTTCCAGCATGGGAAGACAGTCGCTGAGGGCGATGGTCTGGTGGCTGGTATATATTTTCAGCCGGATAGCATGATCGGGGTCTTCGGCCAGGTGATAAAAGTTGAATTGAATATTCTGGCTGTCCGGCAGTTTTTCCAGTTTTTCCACATCGGTGACCGCAAAACGGGCATCAAAATGTTCCCGGTAAGAGGAAGAAAATGACCGGTTATATTTTCGAAACAGGGTGGTGCCCACTTCCTCACCCCAGCGGTCATTGAGGACTTCCAGCAGGTGATCATGCCAGCGTTGGGCCACCTCGGCAAGGCGCTTGTTTATGCTGTCGGTATCCGGGGCGGGCACGTTGCCGGGCGTTGTCCGAATGATAAAATGCCAACGCGCGATTCTCTCGTTGCTCAGTTGGGCATAATGGGAGGATATTTCGCCGTTAAAAGCCTCACATAATATTCTTTCCACTTTTCCCCGCAGCGTGGAATCATACATATCGCGTGGCACATAGACCAATGCGGAAACATAGCGTTCAAAACGATCCTTACGGATGAATGCCCGGCAGCGGGGCATCATTTTCAGATGCAGAATACCAATGGCCGTGTCCCGAAGCGGCTCTTCTTCAATCTGGAACAATTCGTCCCGGGGCAGGGTTTCCAGAATATGCATCAGGGCGCGGCCATCATGACTGTCCGCCGTGAAACCGGAGGCTTCCACCACATGGCGGACTTTGCGGTCAAGAAAAGGCACGGTTTCAGCCCGTTGATTATAGGACTGGGCGGTAAACAGGCCGACGAAACGGATTTCGCTGATTGCCCTGCCTTTTTTATCATATTTCTTGAAGCCGATATAATCCATATGCACCACCCGGTGGACCAGTGATTTTATATTGGCTTTGGTGATCAGCATAACCTGAGGCTGTTTCATGAAATATTCTACTTCGGGTGATGTGGCAACAAGTCCTTCCGGGCCTTTTAACACAAAGACATCCGGGTCCCGCAGAACGCCATATCCCTCACCCCTGCTCTTGTGGGGGGCTTTAAGGTCATGGAAATATTCCCGGAAACCAAGGACGGTGAAATTATCATCCTTAAGCCATTTGAGGAATTTTATGGCTTCCCGGGTCAGTTTGGGATCGACAGTGGATTTTGGCGTTGCGGCCAGATTCTTGCCCACATCATCCATTTTACCGAGCATGATTTTCCAATCGTCAATGGCGGCGCGAATGAATCCCAGTACGTTATTTAATTTATTTTCCAGAGCTGCGATCTGTTCCGGGTCCGTCATGGCGGTAATTTCAATATGCATGATGGATTCGGTGATTTTTTTGCCGTTTTTCTCCTCTGATTTTTTCAGGATTTTTTTGCCGTCTTTATCCCGTACGCAATCAATAAGCGGATGAACCAGCATATGCAGATCATTGCCGTCTTCCAGCAGGTTGGAGGTGATGCTGTCCAGCAGGAATGGCATGTTATCATTGACGATCTGGATTATGGTATGGGTCGCGGGCCAGCCATGTTCTTCCAGAGTGGGATTAAAAACCCGGATTTTCCAACTGTTGGTGTCACGCTGGGCGCAATATTTCCACAGGGAAAGGGCGGCGGCATAAAGCTCGTCAATGGGCCGGTCGGATAATTCTTCAAGGGCGGCATATTTATACATATCCCGGATGAAGCGGACGAATTCACCACGTTGGTCGGTTTTTAATTTTTCAGCAGCAAAATCAATAATGGTATCAATTCTGAGTTTTTTCTGTGTCTGGATAGTCACATTCAGGTCCTTTTGGTCATTTGCATGATGAGGGAGTTCAAGAGCTTCTCATCCTCTTTTAATATTTTGATTATCTCGATGTCTGGTCCGGCGCGGCGGCCAAGAAGCAGGCATAATTTATCATCGCCTGCACCATCTTCACCAACCTCAAAGCGGGCGATGGCCGTCATATTGCCAATGGTTTTCAGCGTTTCTTGCAGTGGTTTTTTCACCGGCTTGTCAGAGGGGGTGGCATGGCTTTCCCTTTCTGCCCGCACGCAGCCCTTTATGCCCCCCGGATAATGATCGAGAAAGTCCGGCAAACCGGCGCCGTTTTGGCCATTTTTCCGGGCGAAAGACAGGGCAGAGGCATACTCGGTCAGTCGGGTTTTGTCATAATCGCGGCCAAAACATAATTTCAATGTGGGGGTGAAGGGGGCGCGTTTCTGGGCTTTCAATCCTTCGGCCTTTAAAAGTGCCCGGGTGCCCGGGGGGTCTGATAAACATAATTCGTGAAAATCAAGGATGGCGCCCAGCGTTTCATACAATGATTTGCGGGACCGGTTGTCTGCAGGATTCTGTCCCCGCACCAGCGTTCGGCAACGGTCAAGATTATCCTGAAGCAAATTGTCATCTTGCGGTTGTTGGGGAATCTCTGGCTCTCCGGCTCCCTGCTTTTCCTCTTCTGTAATCCAGCGAATGGCCCCGAGGATGAAATTGATATTTTCTCCATTATCACTAAAGGGCAGCAAAATGCCCCGGTAGAGGATCTTTTTCTTGTCCCTGTTGTTAAATTCCGYATCGAAGGATACGGGGCTTCTGTTGCCGAGAACTTCCATATAATGATCGGTGATGCGGCTGAGCAGGCTGCGGCGGGGAATTTCACTTATGCCCTTAAGGCTCATATCCAGATCCAGACCCTCTGTTAAAAGTTGTCCGACAACCTGTAAAGTTGGCTCGTTATCCGGGTCCCGCAGGTCTATCAGCACCATGCTGTTCTTATAGGGGGCGATGTCTTTGGGGGACAGGGCTTTTAATGGCGGAATGTTGCCATTATCCGTTAACCCACACCAATAATTGTATAATTGGAAGGTTATTCTTTTTTCCCGGCCTGTGTATTCTACAGGATTCATGATCTCCACACATCTTTTCAGGATGCATCCCTCTGGTTAACTCCGGGTCGGAGCAAGAAGGGTGCCGCGACTCAAAGTCATTAAAAAATACGCCTATCAGACAACTTTTTCCAGCTAATAGTTAACCATAAAGCGTAAAGATCATGTAAAGATGCCATTTATTTATCAACCAGCAGAATTTCCAGTATATTTTTTCTTGGCAATGGGGTAAGAAATGCTTTAAAATGTATTTTTATAAGTAATATACAATTAAAAACAAGGTTTCAAACATGACGAACGCAACATTGACCAGTCTTGCAAGTGAAATGGCAAAGGGCAGCATACGAGTAGTGGATCTTACGGTTCCCCTGGATGAAAATACGCCGGTTATTGGGTTGCCGCCTGAATTTGAGCAATCCCCGGCCTTTAAACTGAAGCAGATATCCCATTTTGATGACAAGGGTCCGGCGTGGTATTGGAACAGTTTCTCCTGCGGCGAACATACGGGCACTCATTTTGATGCACCAGGTCATTGGATTACGGGCCGGGGAAATGATGATGGCTATACGGACACCATTGCGCCGGAAAAGCTGATCGCACCCGCTAATGTGATTGATGTGAGCGCCGAGTCTGCGGAAAATCCGGATTATCTCCTGACTTCCGCCAAACTACTGGAATGGGAAGCTGAGCATGGCAGAATAGAGTCGGGTACATGGGTCTTAATGCGTACCGACTGGAGCAAAAAATCCCCGGAGGACTTTCTGAACTACGCGGATGACGGCCCCCACACGCCGGGACCATCGGTGGAATGTATGGAATTTCTGACCAAAGAGCGGGATGTTCTGGGTTTTGGCGTGGAAACGGTGGGCACTGATGCGGGACAGGCTTTTGCCTTTGATCCGGCTTTTCCGGCTCATCAGTTGATGCATGGTAGTAATAAGCTGGGTCTGGCGTCCCTGACCAATCTGGATCAGTTGCCGCCAAAGGGGGCTATCATCGTGGCGGCACCCCTGAAAATTGTTCATGGTTCCGGCAGCCCGCTACGCGTGATTGCCCTGACATCATAAAAGACATCGTAAAAGGCACAATATATGGCTGAACGTTCTTTTGCCAAAGAGGTAAAAAAGCTGCGTCTTGGGGCGGGAGATACCTTCCACGGCGAAGGTATTCTTGCGGTCACCAAAGGCCTGCTCCAGTCCGGCGTGGCTTATGTCGGTGGCTATCAGGGATCGCCGGTGTCTCATCTGATGGATGTTCTGGCCGATGCCCGGGAAATTCTCGAGGAGCTTGGCGTGCATTTTGAAGCCAATGGCAGCGAGGCCAATGCCGCTGCCATGCTGTCGGCTTCCATCAGCTATCCGCTTCGGGCCGCGGTGACATGGAAGTCCACGGTGGGCACTAATGTGGCGTCCGACGCCCTGTCCAATCTTGCCTCTGCCGGGGTGATCGGCGGCACGGTTATTATTATCGGTGAAGATTACGGTGAAGGGGCCAGCATCATGCAGGAACGCTCCCACGCCTTTGCCATGAAATCCCAGATGTGGCTGATCAGCCCCCGGCCCACCCTGACAAAAATGGTTGAACTGCTGGAAAAAAGCTTTCAGCTTTCGGAAGCCAGCAACACGCCGTTGTTTTTCCAACTGCGTATTCGCGCCTGCCATATGCATGGCCGGTTTAAGACAAAAGATAATATCAGGCCGCGCTTCACCCTGGCGGATGCCCTGAAAAATCCCCGCCGCGAAGCGGATAAGATCATCCTGCCGCCGTTTACTTTCCTGCAGGAAAAACAGAAAATTGAACAGCGCTGGCCCGCTGCGGTAAAATTCATTATCGACAATGGCCTGAATGAAATATTGGACGGTTCCGGGCAGGACATCGGGCTTGTTTTTGAAGGCGGGCTTTATAATGTGGTGATCCGCGCCTTGCAGACACTGGGGTTGGCGGATAGTTTTGGTGAGACAGAAATACCACTTTATGTGATGAATGTGACCTATCCGCTGGTGGACGGGGAACTGGTTGATTTTGCGCAGGGCAAAAAAGCCGTGCTGATGATTGAGGAGGGCCAGCCCAATTATATCGAGCAGTCCCTGAACAAGATATTCAATGATGCGGACCTGACCTGTAAAATTTCCGGCAAGGATGTTTTGCCCACCGCCGGGGAATATACCGGACAGGTGATGAAAGACGGCATCGGGGCTTTCCTTAAAAAATACAGACCGGATCTGGTGATCCGTGACACCCGGCCGTTACCGGCGGCGAACCTGTCTGAGCTGGGCCGCGCTATCCCTGCCCGGCCACCGGGGCTTTGCACCGGTTGTCCGGAAAGACCCTTTTTTGCCGCCATGAAGATGCTGGAAAAGGAATATGGCGAAATTCATATTTCGGCGGATATTGGCTGCAATTCATTTGGCACCCTGCCCCCGTTTCAGATTGGCAATACTATTATGGCAGAGAGCTTAAGCGCGTA
>NVTJ01000123.1 GCA_002401545.1 Alphaproteobacteria bacterium | reverse complement strand
TTCAGGATCACAATAACATGGATAACATGGATCCTAAAAATAATGAACAAAGCGAGTAAGGAACAGAAAAATGATTGAAGCAATTATTCGCTGGTCAATTGGCAACCGTTTTTTCATTTTGCTGGGCACCGTGATGTTAGTCGTTATGGGTCTGGCCGCTGTAAAAAACACGCCTATTGATGCCTTGCCTGATCTGTCCGATGTTCAGGTTATCATTAAAACCTCCTATCCCGGGCAAGCGCCGCAAGTGGTGGAGGATCAGGTCACCTATCCCCTGACAACCGCCATGCTGTCGGTGCCCGGCGCGGAAATCGTCCGGGGATATTCCTTCTTTGGCGACAGTTATGTCTACATTATCTTTGATGAGAAAACCGACCTTTACTGGGCGCGAAGCCGGGTGCTGGAATATCTCAGTCAGGTGGCCCCGTCATTACCCGCAAATGCAAAACCGCAATTGGGGCCGGATGCTACCGGCGTTGGCTGGGTTTACATCTATGCTCTGGTGGACAAAACCGGACAGAATGACATCAGTAAGATGCGTAGCCTTCAAGACTGGTTTTTAAAATTTGAACTGCAAACCGTGCCCGGCGTATCCGAGGTCGCGGCCTTGGGCGGAATGGTCAAGCAATATCAGGTTAAAGTAAACCCCGAAAAACTGCGGGCATACGGCATACCATTGTCACATATCCAGACGGCCATACAACATGGCAACAAGGAAATCGGTGCCTCCGTGGTTGAAATGGCCGAAGCGGAATATATGGTGCGGGTCAGTGGCTATCTGCAAAGTGTCGAAGACCTTAAAAGCATACCTTTGGGGGTCAATAAAAACGGAACGCCGCTGTTGCTGGAAGACATTGCTGATATTGACGTTGGTCCGCAAATGCGCCGGGGGGTTGCCGAACTTAACGGCGAAGGCGAAGTGGTTGGCGGCATCATCGTCATGCGCTTTGGGGAAAATGCCCAAAATGTCATTGACGGGGTCAAAGCCAAGCTGGAAGAACTGAAAAAAGGCCTGCCTGATGGCGTTGAGGTGGTACCGGTTTATGACCGTAGCGCCCTGATTGAACGGGCGGTGAAAAATCTCGGGATCAAGCTTCTAGAGGAATTTGCCATCGTTACTTTGGTCTGCATCGTATTCCTGTTTCATTTCCGGTCAGCCTTCGTTGCGATTATCAGCCTGCCTATTGGTATCCTGATGGCCTTTATCGTTATGAACCTGCAAGGTCTGAACGCCAATATCATGTCCCTTGGCGGCATTGCCATTGCCATCGGGGCCATGCTCCCCGGGGCCATTGTGATGATCGAAAATATGCATAAGCATATGGAGGAGACGCCGCTTACCGATGAAAACAGGTGGCAAGTTGTCACGAAAGCGGCCACAGAGGTGGGGCCGGCGCTGTTTTTCAGTCTGTTGATTATTACTATCAGCTTCATACCGGTCTTCACACTGGAGGCGCAGGAAGGACGCATGTTCTCGCCGCTCGCTTTTACCAAGACCTATGCCATGGCCGCAGCAGCCATCCTGGCGATTACGCTGATACCGGTTCTCATGGGATATTTTATTCGTGGCAAAATCATACCCGAACATAAGAACCCCATTAACCGGATGTTGGCGGCGGTCTATATGCCGGCTCTCAGAGCTGTCTTGAAATTCCCCAAGATGACTATTCTTGCCGGTATTGGTGTGCTGATTATCGGGGTCTGGCCACTGGATAAAATCGGCAGCGAGTTCATCCCGCCGCTGGATGAAGGTGACCTGATGTATATGCCGACAACCTATCCCGGTATTTCCATCGGTGAGGCCCGGAAGCTTATTCAAACCACGGACAAGCTGATCTATACCGTACCAGAGGTAAAGAGTGTCTTTGGCAAGGTTGGACGGTCCGATACCGCGACCGACCCTGCACCACTGACCATGGTTGAAACCTTCATTCAACTCAAACCTCATGAAGAATGGCGCGAGGGCATGACGCTGGACAAGCTGACCAAAGAGCTTGATGCGCTGGTTAAATTACCCGGAATCACCAACGCCTGGGTGATGCCCATCAAGACCCGTATTGACATGCTGGCAACCGGAATTAAAACTCCGGTCGGCATTAAGGTTGCCGGACCAGACCTGAAAGTGATTGAGAACATCGGAAAACGACTTGAGGAGATACTCGAGAAAGTTCCCGGTACCACATCAGTCTATTCCGAGCGTGTTGCCGGCGGTCGATATGTCAAGGTGGATATCAACCGTGAAAAAGCCGCAAGATACGGCTTGAATATCGATGATATTCAACAGGTCGTATCTACGGCTATTGGCGGTATGAATGTTACGCAAACCGTCGAAGGGTTGGAACGTTACCCGGTTAACATCAGGTATCCGCAGGATTACCGGAGTTCACCGGAGAAATTATCTCTGCTGCCGATCGTAACACCAGCTGGACTGCGTATTGCCCTTGCCGATGTGGCAGACGTATTTGTGGAAGATGGCCCACCGGCCATTAAAAGCGAAAACGCCCGCCTGAACGGCTGGACCTTTATCGATATTGAAGGTATTGACATCGGCAGCTATGTGGTTGCTGCACAAAAAGCCGTCAAGGAGCAGCTTGACCTGCCCTCTGGCTACTCTGTGGGCTGGTCCGGACAATATGAATATATGGTTCGTGCCAAGGAAAAACTGACCGTTGTCGTGCCTATTGCCCTTGTGATCATCATTCTGTTGTTGTTCATCAATTTTCGTAACTTCGCCGAAGTGGCCATCATTATGGGTACATTGCCCCTGGCCATGGCGGGCAGTATCTGGTTGATGTATCTGCAAGGATTTAACTTCTCCGTTGCGGTTGGGGTCGGCTTTATCGCCCTTGCCGGCGTTGCGGTGGAAATCGGTGTGATTATGCTGGTTTACCTTGATCAGGCCTATGATAAAATGATTGCCGACAGCAAAGAAAAAGGCATCCTGCCCGATAACGACAGCCTGCTTAAAGTCGTTCTGCACGGGGCGGGCCTGCGGGTACGCCCCCTGATGATGGCCGCGACGGCTATCATTGTCGGGCTGTTGCCAATTTTATATGGCACCGGCACCGGTTCGGAAGTCATGAGCCGTATCGCCGCCCCCATGGTTGGCGGCATGGTCAGTGCGGTTCTACTCACCCTGCTTATTCTGCCACCGGTTTATTACCTGTGGCGCAAAGCCGGGCTGAAGAAAATCAAGCTGGACGCATAAATAAATCAAACAGGCCGTGATGAAAATATGTCATCGCGGCCTGTCTGCCCTGAAGCTACAGAAATATCCGACAGTAATTCATCAAAGAATAGAGCCAGTAATTCATGGCGGCCTTTAACACCGGCTTTGCGGTATATGGCGTTGCTCTGGGCCTTGACAGTGCCTTCCTTGGCATTACGGGCCTCTGCTATTTCTGAAAAGCTCAATCCCTTGACCAGGAAAATGGCTACATCCATCTCTGCCGGGGTTAATTTCCATTCGACAAACAGGCCCTCTATCACCTGCGAGAACTCACCGGAGGCCACACGAACCTGATCTTCCATTTTATGGTGATGTTTGAAAAACCGTTTTAATTCCCGAAAATGAAAGACAAAGGCCACGAGGGACAGAATCACAACGATCAGTTCCAGAATATGGTGGGTTTTCTCGTCGGGGAATTCGCGGTCAAAAACAATGTCGCCAAAAACATCCATGGCAAAAAACAATGTGCAGACCGTTGATAAAATCATACCGGTCCATAAAGTGGTCAACCTCTGCGATTTAGGGAAGAAAGACTCCAGCCATAGCTTAAAGGCAGATTTTGGCATGTTTACATGATACATCCTGAATTTAAGGGACTTTCTTTATGCCAGTAATCATTGCGGAAATCAAATTAATGCCGCTCCGTCGAGATTCCCAAAGCACTCCGGCCACATGCAAGGCCACACTGGCCAGCAGGTAACCCGCAAAAAACTCATGCAGTTCTTCAACCCACTCTACGCCCCAGAAACGATCCGTTATGGATAGATAGCCCGACAGGCAAAGCAGCAACAGAGCAAAATACAGATTAAAAATCATCAGGGCACCAATGGGGTTATGCCCCATATATGATGTTTTTTCACCATCCCCCATTTCACCCAGATGGTTCTTTATTCTGGTCTGTGTCGGAAAGAAATCTTTAAACCGGGCATATTTGCTGCCGATAAAGCCCCAAATAAAACGCAAGCCCAAAAGGCCCAGCAAAATATAGCCCAATGTTTCATGCACTCTGTCTTCCTCAAAAATGGTGAAATCCGCAAGGATAATGACGACCATAGACCAGTGAAAAATGCGTATGAATTTATCCCAAACTTTAACTTCCGTCATCGGGTCATTCCTTTCATAAAGAGACAGGGTGCAAGGGCAGCTTTACTTCTGTTTGGTATCAACCACATTGCCGTTTTTCGGGTTAATGAAGATTTCGAACTTCTTGCCGTCTTTCATGGCATAGAATTCATAACAACCGTCTTCCACCTCAACTTTTCTGATTTCATACCCTTCTTCTTTCAAGGTCTTGGTGACAGAGTCCTTGGTCATCCATTGGGATTTTGGACCGGATACACATTCGACTTCTGCCTGCACAGAAAATGCTGGTACCAGAATAAGAGCGGAAACGATGGAAAGTTTGGAATATATGTTCATTTTAAAACCTCGTAATTTGTTGAACTCATTAAGCTCAAACTAAAACTACTCTTAAAGTTTTACTATCAACTCCAGGTATAGACTGATGCTATAGGCCTAAAGTTTATAAGGAGTCGCGCTGGGCCTGTAAAAGAAACTGCATCAGTTATATATGACTTTTCAGAACTGTCGTTTGTTATTTTTTTAACACGCTTCTATGAACTTCCTGTCAAACCCGCATAAAATATGGTGTTCCGGTAAGTTTAACCTGCAAAGAATTGTCTTGAAATTGGCCTTTTCAGAGCCGCTTGTCTATTGCCGTGAAACGGGTTATAGAACACCAAAAACCGCCTTACCTTTCAAGGTGTTAGCCGGTATCTCAGGGGGTAAAAAACTAATGGTGCGCCTAAAGGGAGAGAATTTAAACTCCCTATTTGAAGAATTAGCGGATTGGGAACATCAACTTAAACATTCAGAAATAGACTTTACCTCTGATTTTGAGGGGCCAAGCTTATGAGTGGTTCTTCTAAAAACCAGACATTTAATAAGGCCACAGGTGATACCAGCCGCTCTGAAAAGAACAAGCTCACTACATGGCACATGAACCTAATAAAACAGCCCCATTTATAAATTGCGTTTTCGCCAAATGTTATTTTTCCCTTTGGAGAGATTTAAGCGGCTAGGCCATGCTTGCATACCTCAATCACAAGATAACCACTCCAGGTCTTTCCCTGCGCCTTGACATAGCCATTAAATGTCAGTACAATTATTGAATATACATTGAGGGGTAAACAGTGCTTGAATGGGATGAGAATAAAAGCCGGAAATGTCTTGAGGATCAGGGCTTTGATTTTTCAATTGCCTATGACTTTGATTTTACGACCGCTGTTATATTCACCGATGACCGTAAGGATTATGGCGAGATACGGTACAAAGCTTTCAATATGATAGGCATCGTTCTTTACAATGTTGTATTTACCCGGCGCGGCGAAAATATACGGATTATTTCAATAAGGCGCGTTCACAAGAAAGAAGGTAAACATTATGGCTTCTAAACATAAAATTGACCCCTATATGATTGATGAGGACAACAGGCCGCTTACTGATGATGAGATCAAGAGGTTGCGCCCCGGCCATGAGGTCTTTAAAGAGCTTGGCATAGAAGCCCCAAGAGGGCGGGGCAGGCCGCCAGTAGCTAATCCCAAGGCCCGTGTGACCCTGCGTCTTGACGGGGATATTATAGACTATTTCAAGGCCAAAAACCCCAAAGGCTGGCAAACCCGTGTCAATGAAGCCTTGCGCAAGGTGGCAGGGCTGGACTAATGACACATTAGAAGGCCACAGGCTTGAGTGCTGTGAGTATTCGTAACTTTGAGAAAGGTGGCGAAATGCGCGTGAGTAATCAGAACCTGTTGCGCCTTACTTTTGAAGCCAATGGTATTGAGTTCATCCCTGAGAATGGCGGCGGTGTCGGTGTGCGCCTGAAAAAGTAGGCTGATAGAGAACAGGGCTTAATCATACTGTTACCAAGGCCACAGGAAGCCCCGGCAAGCGTTATGTGGTTTAGGATAGCC
>NVTJ01000122.1 GCA_002401545.1 Alphaproteobacteria bacterium | reverse complement strand
AGGTTTTTCCGGCCTGATGCGCGGTGAGCTGATGGAGCCGGGTATTGCTTACCTGACCATGTTCACAAATGGTGATGTGGAAGCGGCCAAACATTTCTTTAACGTACTGACCACAAGTCATGGGCTGCTCATGGTTTTCTTCATGGTTATGCCGGCCTTGATCGGGGGATTTGGTAACTGGTTCGTGCCTATTATGATCGGGGCGCCGGACATGGCCTTCCCACGCATGAACAACATCAGTTTCTGGCTGCTGCCAGCAGCTATTTTACTGCTTATTCTGTCTACTATGGTAGAGGGGGCCACATATCCGGGTGCTGGAACAGGATGGACAGTATATGCACCACTTTCCACATCCGGGCATCCCGGTCCGGCGGTGGATCTGGCGATTTTCTCCCTGCATCTGGCGGGGGCATCATCCATCATGGGGGCAATCAATTTTATCTGCACCATTTTCAACATGCGCGCACCGGGCATGACATTGCATAAAATGCCTTTGTTTGTCTGGTCCATTCTGGTGACCGTTTTTCTGCTGCTGTTGTCTCTGCCGGTATTTGCCGGGGCGATTACCATGCTGCTGACGGACCGAAACTTTGGCACTCATTTCTTTGATGCCGCCGGTGGGGGTGATCCAATATTGTATCAGCATCTGTTCTGGTTCTTTGGTCACCCTGAAGTTTATGTGCTGATCCTGCCCGGATTTGGTCTGGTGAGCCATATTATATCAACATTTTCAGGTAAGCCGATCTTTGGTTATCTGGGCATGGCCTATGCCATGGTGGCGATTGGTGTGGTTGGATTTATCGTCTGGGCACATCACATGTACACTGTTGGGATGGATGTGGATACCAAGGCCTACTTCATAGCGGCGACCATGGTGATCGCGGTGCCGACTGGCATCAAGATATTCTCCTGGCTTGCCACCATGTGGGGCGGTTCCATCAGGTTTGAAACGCCGATGCTGTTTGCCCTTGGCATGATCTTTCTGTTTACCATGGGCGGTGTTACCGGCGTGGTGTTGGCCAACAGTGGTGTGGATATTGCCATGCATGACACCTATTATGTCGTTGCTCATTTCCATTACACCATGTCCATGGGGGCTTTATTCTCTATCTTTGCCGGCTGGTATTACTGGATCGGTAAAATGAGCGGAAAGCCCTATCCGCAGTTCATCAGCAAGCTGCATTTCTGGCTGACGTTCATTGGCGTGAATGTGATTTTCTTCCCGCAGCATTTTCTGGGGCTGGCCGGGATGCCACGCCGTATTCCGGATTATCCGGATGCCTATTCCCTGTGGAATTACGTCTCCACAGTGGGTTATATGATCTCAGGCGTGGGTACGTTGGTCTTCCTGCTTGGTGTCTTCCTGACCCTGCGTTCAAAGGAGCGGGTTGGTGATAACCAATGGGGGGCAAGTGCTACGACGCTGGAATGGACATTGTCTTCACCACCACCCTTCCATCAGTTCAATGAACTGCCCAGAATAAAATAGGAATTGGTCAAGTGCAGACAACGACCTCCACAATAGATCAGACTGTCCGGGAAGACTATCTTCCCGGTGCCGGGGACTTCTTCGCGCTGCTCAAACCGCGTGTCATGTCTCTGGTGATCTTTACTGCCATCATTGGCATGGTGATGGCACCGGGGGATATTCATCCGGTGATTGCCTTCACCGCCATATTGTGTATTGCCATGGGGGCAGGGGCGTCTGGATGTCTGAATATGTGGTATGAAGCCGATCTTGACGCCCGTATGCAGCGCACCAAAGACCGCCCGATACCCTCTGGACGCATGGATCCGCAGACAGCGCTGCATTTTGGTGTCGCTTTGGCCTGTGCATCTGTTCTGATGATGGGGTTAATGGTCAATGTGGTCGCGAGCATCCTGCTGCTGACGACAATCCTGTTTTATGTGGTGGTTTATACCATTTGGCTGAAGCGTCGTACATCTTTGAATATTGTTATTGGCGGTGCCGCAGGGGCCTTCCCGCCGATGATTGCATGGGCAGCCGTAACCGGGGACGTCAGCCTTGAATCTATCGTATTATTCGGCATTATTTTTATGTGGACCCCGCCGCATTTCTGGTCGTTGTCGCTCTTTGCCTGCAAGGACTATAAGGCGGCAGGAATTCCCATGCTGCCTGTGGTCTCCGGTGAAGGTGAGACCCGCAGGCAGATTCTGATCTACACCCTGCTTATGGTGCCAGTGACACTTTTGCCGTGGGGAATGGGGTTTGCCGGACCGGTATACGGAATGACGGCGGCGGTCAGTGGCGTTGTTTTTATCTGGCTGTCACTTTCCCTTGTCCGGCATAGGAATATAAAATACGCCCGGAAGACCTTTTTCTATTCCCTTGCCTATCTGTTTTTATTATTTGCCGTTATGGGCAGTGAAATTATAATCGGGAGAATGATCTGATGCCTCTTCATGAAGAACATAAAAAGCGTGCTGGCCGKAACTATGCCCTGGCGGCTGTTCTGCTGGCGACAATTACATTATTTTTTGTTGTAACTCTTGTCAAATTGGGTGTGATTTAGCTTGATGACTGCTCATGCTGTCCCCCATAAAGTGACCCACACAAAAACCCTGTTGGGTGTTTTTGTTTTGCTGGCCATTATGGTGAGCCTTGTGGTGGCTTCTGAATCACTGTACCGGCTGTTTTGCCAGGCCACGGGATATGGTGGTACAACACAAAAAGCCGAATCCAGCAGCGAAATTATCCTTGCGCGGGAAATGACCATCCGGTTTAATTCTGATGTTGACGGGGCACTTCCGTGGCATTTCAAGCCTGTTCAGCGATCAGTTACAGTTAAGATTGGTGAAGAGGCTTTAATATTTTACCGGACCATTAACAACAGTACGGAAAGCATAACCGGTACCGCAACCTTTAATGTTATTCCCTTCAAGGCGGCGCCGTATTTTAACAAGATTGACTGTTTCTGCTTTACGGAACAAACGCTGCTTCCGGGAGAGGAAGTGGATATGCCGGTCTCTTTCTATATTGACCCGGAACTGGTTAATGACAAACATCTGGAGGAGGTGAAGGAAATCACCCTTTCCTACACTTTTTTCAAGGCCGAAGAAGACTAGATAAGGGGGTATAACAACCGCCTCACGTAATTTTTAAAACTTAAGGTATAAGGAATCAAAATGTCAGATTCACATGCACAAAAACATGATTACCATCTCGTAGCCCCCAGCCCGTGGCCCATTGTCTGCTCTGTAGGAGCCTTTCTGATGGCCGTTGGCGCCATGATGTATATGCATGAAATACCCCTGATTTCCAGTATGGAGGGGTCATATAGTGTCCTGTTCTATGTGGGTGTCACTATTGTCCTGTACGGGGCCTATAGCTGGTGGGGTGATGTCATCAGGGAAGGCGAGTTTGAAGGCTTTCATAAGCCCATTGTTCAGCTTGGTCTGCGGTATGGCATGTTTCTGTTTATCGTTTCGGAAATTATGTTCTTCGTCGCCTGGTTCTGGGCCTATTTCAACGCCAGTATCTTTCCGACAGAAGCCATTGGCTCTGTCTGGCCACCGGAAGGTATTCAGACCCTTGACCCCTGGCATTTGCCCTTTGTCAATACTTTAATCCTGCTCACATCTGGCACGACAGTAACCTGGGCACATCACGCCCTGCAGAATGGTGACCGCAAGACATTTATCAATATGCTGTTGTTTACAATCATTCTCGGGGCATCTTTCACTGGTATTCAGGCTTACGAGTATGCTCATGCAACCTTTGCCTTTGACGAGAATATCTATAGCTCCACCTTCTATATGGCCACCGGTTTTCACGGGGCGCATGTGTTGATCGGAACCATCTTTCTGACAGTCTGTCTGTTCCGGGGACTGAAGGGTCACTTCAAGCCTGATCACCATTTTGGTTTTGAGGCAGCGGCCTGGTATTGGCATTTCGTTGATGTTGTCTGGCTGGTTCTTTTTGTCAGTATCTATGTGGGTGGTGCCGGTACGCCGGGCGTCCATTAAGCTGTAAATAGTGAACATCCCGCCAGAAAAAATCACAGTCTCGCCTTTTCGGGCGGGACTGTTGTGCAAATGCCCCAAATGCGGGACAGGAAAGCTTTACAACGGGTTCCTGACTTTTGCGGATAAATGTTCTCATTGTGGTCTGGATTATACCGGTTTTGATGCCGGTGATGGTGCGGCTGCTTTTATCATTATGTTTCTGGGCTTTATCATTGTCGGACTGGCCCTTGTTGTCGAGGTCAAATTTGGGCCGCCCATCTGGCTGCATTTGGTCATATGGATCCCGAGTATTATCGGCGGCTCATTATTGATGCTGCGCCCGGCCAAAGCGCTTATGGTGGCGGCACAATATCATTTCAACGCCAGCGAAGGAAAACTCGATCAGTAAATATCGTTTCAAGCCCCGGTTCTGGCCCACCGCTATAACCATTCCCATATTGGCTGTGCTGTGTATTCTGGGTAACTGGCAGGTAGAACGGCTGAACTGGAAACTGGGTTTGATCGAAAAGCTGGAAACCCGTTACGGATTACCATCAATAGACATGCCGCATATATTGCTAGTGCCCGATGACTGGGAATACCGTCATGTAAGCGTTTCCGGCCGCTTTCTGCATATGCGGGAAATGACCCTCTATAGCATAGGCCCCAAGGGAAGGCCCGGTTATGATCTCTTTACCCCACTACTGGCACAGGATGGTAAATATGTGATTATCAACCGGGGCTGGGTGCCGGAAAATCTGAAAGAGCAGATATCGCGACCGAACACCATTAAATCCGGGCTGGTAGAGATTACCGGTGTTCTCCGCAAAAGCCGGAAAAAGGAACGCTTTGCCCCGGACAATGAACCGGAGCGAAATTTATGGTATTATGGGGACTTGCCGGCCATGGCAAAAGCACAGGATTTAATTCAGGTCTTTCCCATGTTCCTTTATACGGATAAGGATTACATGCCGGGGGCCTATCCCATCGGCGGCCGTACAAGGTTGAAACTTGTCAATAACCACCTTGACTATGTCATGACATGGTATGGTCTGGCCATTGTATTGCTGGCGATTTACCTTATCTTCAGCCTGCGCCCGGCTGGACGGGAAGAAGACCATTTCTGACTTGCATCAAAAGGTTTAAATGATAGGATTTACAACCTTGATTCGAAATAATAAGGGTTTAAAGTGTGAAATATGTCAGTACCAGAGGCCAGGCGCCGGAGCTTGGATTTGAAGATGTCCTGCTGACAGGGCTGGCGCGGGATGGTGGACTGTATGTGCCTGCGGAGATTCCCCGTCTGAGCGCAAATGAAATCCGGTCTTTCCGGGGCATGTCTTACAGTCAGGTTGCCTTTCATGTAATGAAGCCTTTCGTTTGTCCTGAAATTTCCGAAGATGATTTTGCAGAGATTATAGATAAAGCCTACAGCACATTTCGCCATAAAGCTGTCGTTCCACTGGCACAGATGGACAGCAATCAATGGATTCTGGAGCTGTTCCATGGCCCCACACTGGCATTCAAGGATGTGGCGTTACAGCTTCTGGGTCATTTATTTGGCCATGTTCTGAGCAAACGGGGTCAGAAGGTGACTATCGTTGGCGCCACCTCCGGTGATACCGGTTCCGCCGCCATTGAATGCATCCGGGACCGGGATTCTGCAGAAATTTTCATGCTCCATCCCAGGGGTTTGGTGTCCGATGTGCAGCGTAAGCAGATGACAACCGTTCTGTCACCCAATGTGCATAATCTGGCGGTTGATGGCAATTTCGATGATTGTCAGGCCATGGTCAAAGCGCTGTTCAATGACCTCGCCTTTCGCGATGAGATTGCGCTTTCGGCGGTGAACAGCATCAACTGGGCGCGGGTTATGGCGCAGATCGTCTATTATTTTACTTCTGCTGTGGCTCTGGGCGCTCCGGACCGGAAAATATCCTATAGTGTACCAACGGGCAACTTCGGCGATATTTATGCGGGCTATATGGCACAGCAGATGGGACTGCCCATCAGCCAGTTGATTGTGGCCACCAACCGCAATGACATATTGACCAGAGTTTTAACATCGGGGGATTATACGGTGGGCACGGTAAGCCCGACCATTAGCCCGAGCATGGATATTCAGGTATCCAGCAACTTTGAGCGGCTGCTGTATAACCTCTATGATGGGCGCAGCGAGGATGTTCGCCGCCTGATGGATAACCTGAACCAATCCCGCAGCTTTACCATTGATAGCGTGCAGCTTGGTAAGGCCCGGCAGGTTTTTGATGCCATT
>NVTJ01000121.1 GCA_002401545.1 Alphaproteobacteria bacterium | reverse complement strand
TTCTTGCCGTCATTGGACGAATAATATTCAACTTCCTGCAAGCTGTGGGGCGGCTGGGGATATTTGCATCCACCGCCATATCCCACATGTTTTCACCACCATTTTTCTTCCGGTCACTCTTAAAGCAGATGATGACCGTCGGCTATTATTCCCTTCCCGTGGTGGGGCTGACATCCCTGTTTACCGGTGCGGCTCTGGCCCTTAATATATTTGAAGGCGGGTCGCGCTTTAACGCAGAAAGCGCCCTGCCCAGCATTGTCGTCATCGGTATCGTCCGGGAGCTTGGCCCTGTGCTGTGCGGGCTGATCGTTGCCGGACGGGTCAGTGCTTCCATGGCAGCAGAACTTGGCACCATGCGGGTTACTGAACAGATTGATGCCATGGTCACCCTGTCCACGGACCCGTTCAAATATCTGATCGCTCCCCGGATTATCGCCACCACGCTGATGATGCCTTTGATGCTTGTTATTGTTGCGGATAGTGTCGGGGTTATGGGTGGCTTTCTGATTGCCACGGGCAAGCTGGACTTTAATCCGGGTAATTATATGACGACAACCATGAATTTTCTGGAAACCATGGATATCTACGCCAGCCTGACGAAAGCGGCGGTTTTCGGTTTTTTCATCTCTCTTATGGGCTGTTATCACGGCTATCACAGCCGGGGCGGCGCACAGGGAGTGGGCATTTCCACCACCAACGCGGTGGTATCCGCCTGTATGCTTATTCTTTTAACAAATTATATAGTAACGGAGATGTTTTTCGCAACATGACGGATACACCAAAAATAAGCCTGAAAAATATTCATAAGGCATTTGGCCCCAAGGTCGTTCTTGACAACATAGACCTTGACGTTATGCCGGGTGAATCCATGGTGATCATTGGCGGCTCCGGGTCAGGAAAATCGGTTACCCTTAAATGTATTCTTGGCCTCCTGCATCCCGACCGGGGCAGCATCAGGGTTGATGGCGAGGAAACTGTTAACCTCAAGGGTAAAGATCGCAAACGCCTGCAACGGAAATTCGGTATGCTGTTTCAGGGTGGCGCCCTGTTTGACAGTCTCCCCGTCTGGGAAAATATTGCCTTTGGCCTGATAGCAGAGGGCAAAGCCAACCGCACGCAGGCCATGGAAATTGCCGTTGAAAACCTGCGCGCTGTCGGTCTCAGCCCCGATGTGGCGCGTTTAAGCCCGTCCGAGCTGTCCGGGGGTATGCAAAAGCGTGTCGGCCTTGCGCGTGCCATCGCCAACAGGCCGGAAATTATTTTTTTTGACGAACCGACAACCGGCCTTGACCCGATCATGGCCGATGTCATCAATGAATTGATTATCGAACGGGTGAAGGAGATGGGGGTCACTGCCCTCACCATCACCCATGACATGTCGAGCGTGCGCAAAATTGCCAACAAGGTGGCCATGATCTATAATGGCAATATCATCTGGACCGGACCGCGCAATGACATTGACAACAGCGGCAACGCCTATGTGGAACAATTCATTCATGGCCGTGCCGAAGGACCAATCCAGATGGAAATCCTGAAGGCTTGAGCGATGGCCAAATCCAGAAAAATATTCGTCTGCCAGTCCTGCGGGGCCACCTCTGGCAAATGGGCCGGCCAATGCGAATCCTGTAATGAATGGAATTCCATTGTCGAGGAGCAGGACATTACCCATCCGGCGGGCCTGGGCAAGGCTTCCCCCAATCAGGCCAAAGGCCACATCATAGCCTTAAGCGATCTTCAGGGCGAAGACACACCGCCACCACGGATGATTTCCGGGATCGGTGAGTTTGACCGGGCCTGCGGCGGGGGACTGGTTCCCGGTTCCGCCATCCTGATTGGTGGCGACCCCGGAATCGGCAAATCGACAATATTGCTTCAGGCTGTGGGTAAATTGACGGCGGGTGGCATCAAAACGGTTTATATTTCGGGTGAGGAATCCATATCACAGGTCCGTATGCGGGCCAGACGGCTGGGACTGGCGCAAAGCCCGGTCAAGCTCGGATTCGAAACCAACCTGCGCGATATCCTGACCACACTGGACAAGGAAAGAGATATTCAGGTCGTAGTCATTGACAGTATTCAGACCATGTATGCCGATACGGTAAGCGGCGCACCGGGCACGGTGACACAGGTCCGCACCTGCGCCCAGGAATTGATCCGCTTTGCCAAGGCCCGGAATGTCTGTATCTTTCTGGTCGGTCATGTGACCAAGGACGGGCAGATTGCCGGGCCGCGGGTCTTGGAACATATGGTCGATACGGTACTGTATTTTGAAGGCGACCGGGGCCATCAGTTCAGGATTCTGCGGGCGGTCAAGAACCGTTTTGGCGGCACCGATGAAATTGGTGTCTTTGAAATGAGCGACCTTGGCCTGCAGGAAGTCTCAAATCCGTCGGCACTTTTTATCGGCAACCGGTCCGGTGACATCAGCGGTTCGGCCATCTTTGCCGGTATGGAAGGATCGCGGCCCATGCTGGTGGAAATACAGGCCCTCGTCGCCCCCTCCTCCCTTGGCCAGCCGCGCCGCGCCGTGGTCGGCTGGGATAATGGCCGCCTTGCCATGATCATTGCCGTTCTTGATGCCCGCTGTGGCCTTGGACTTGGCGCTTACGATATTTACCTCAATGTGGCCGGTGGTCTTCGCATTAGCGAACCTGCGGCGGATATGGCCGTGGCGGCCGCCTTAATATCGTCACTTTCAGATCGTCCAATACCGGCAGAAACGATCTTGTTTGGTGAGATCAGCCTGTCCGGTGAAATCAGGCCGGTATCCCAGGCCGAAGCCCGGTTGAAGGAATCTTCAAAACTGGGCTTTATTCAGGCCTATATGCCGGCCAATATCAAGCATAAGGGCAAGGGCCTGAAACTTGTGGAACTTGACCAGATCACAAAATTAGTCGATCTTGTGGCTCAGGATGCGCTACAATGAATGCCTTATAATAGACAGGACCATTTTTGATGAATGAGTTAGCCCAAGGTTTTTCTTTCAACCCGCTGGATGCGACGGTGGTGGTCATCATGATCATATCTGGCATCGCCTCCTACGTCCGGGGCTTTACCGCGTCTGCGCTGACACTTGCCGCCTGGGGCGGGGCTTTCATGGCCACCAGCAGCCTCTCTCCCATGGTCATGCCCCGTGTCTATGAGATGATTCAGCCGGAAATCATGGCCTATGCCATAACCTATACAGTTGTGTTTGCCTTGAGCCTTCTGGTCCTGAAATTAATTGCCGGGATCATCGGTAAAATGGTCAGGAACAGCGATATAGGATCACTGGACAGCGCCATGGGGCTGTTGTTTGGCTTATTCACCGGCATGTTCGTCATCAGCGCCATCTATATGCTCACCACCCCCTTTATATCGGAAAATAATCACCCCGACTGGTTTCAGAAAGCCAAATCCCGCCCTCTCATCCAATATGGTGCCAGCATGATTTCTGCCATGAATCCTTATTTTGACGCCCTTGATCTGCAGGAAAAACGTAAAGATATAGAAGCTCTCGAACGCATGAAAGAAATGATCCCCTCTTTTCCAACAGATAAAAAAACAAGCGGCAGTCAGGAGAAATATAAAAAGAAGAATCAGGAAGAAATGGACAGATTGTTCGAGAAACTGTCAAATAGCTAAAAAAAAGTTCCCTTATGCTATAATAGGCCATATAAGGTCACCAAATGTCCTATTGATGAGTTACCAATGACAGATCGAAATACTACCCCACTGACCCTCAAGCCTTTTGTTCCCCATCTGTTTGAGGAAGATAAATTTCACGATGAATGCGGGGTTTTCGGCATTTGCAATCATGCTGAATCTGCGGCCCATACGGTACTGGGACTTCATGCCCTGCAACACCGGGGACAGGAAGCGGCCGGGGTTGTTTCCTGTGACAAGACACAATTCCATTCCCATAAATCCCTCGGCCATGTTTCTGATAATTTCAATTCACAGCCGGTGATCCAGTCACTGCCCGGTAATTGCGCCATTGGTCATGTGCGATATTCCACCGCCGGCGGATCTGGCATCCGCAATATCCAGCCCCTGTTTGCCGACCTGTCCACCGGTGGCTTTGCTGTTGCCCATAACGGCAACCTGACCAACGCCCTGACATTGCGGCAAACACTGGTCAGCAAAGGGTCCATTTTTCAGTCAACGTCGGATTCCGAAGTGATTATTCATCTGGTGGCCACCAGTACCTATCTGACCCTGAAAGACCGCTTCATTGATGCCCTGCGCCGCGTCGAAGGCGCTTTTGCCATTGTTGCCCTCAGCAAGGACAGCCTGATTGGCGCCCGTGACCCCCTTGGTGTGCGGCCTCTGGTTCTGGGCAGACTGTCCGACAACAGTTATATTTTTGCCTCCGAAACCTGTGCGCTGGATATTATCGGAGCAGAATATATCAGGGACGTTGAGCCGGGTGAATTGATCACCATAGATGAGGCGGGTCTTCATTCCATGAAGCCCTTCACCCCGCAAAAACCCCGGCCCTGTATTTTTGAGCATGTCTATTTCTCGCGACCCGACAGTCATAGCGATGGCAAAAGCATTTATAAAGTGCGAAAAAATATCGGCCGGGAACTGGCCAAGGAATCAAGGGTGGATGCCGACCTTGTGGTCCCCGTCCCGGATTCCGGCACACCGGCGGCCATTGGCTATGCCCAGGAAGCAGGCATTCCCTTTGAACTGGGCATCATCCGCAATCATTATGTGGGGCGCACCTTCATTGAGCCATCGGACCAGATCCGCCATCTGGGCGTAAAGCTGAAACATAATGCCAACCGCAGTGAGTTGGAGGGCAAGATCGTAGTGCTGGTTGATGACAGTATCGTTCGCGGCACCACATCCACCAAGATCGTTGATATGGTGCGTCTGGCCGGGGCCAAGGAAGTCCATATGCGTATTGCCAGCCCCCCGACAAACAATCCCTGCTATTACGGCGTGGACACCCCTGAAAAGGACAAGCTTCTGGCCTCGAATATGACCATAGCGGAAATGACAAAATATATCGGCGCGGACAGTCTTGATTTTATCTCCATTGATGGTCTTTACCGGGCGGTATGTGGTGCGGACCGGGACGACAGCAGTCCGCAATATTGCGATGCCTGTTTCACCGGCGAATATCCTACAAACCTTACCGACAAGGAACAGGATGACGCGCCGGCACAAATTTCTTTCCTCAACGAAATCCAGCCGAAATCAGCATGAGAAAGCTTGAAGGAAAAGTCGCTCTTGTTACCGGCGCAACCCGTGGTATCGGGGCCGGAGTGGTGCTTGCCCTGGCCCGGGAAGGCGCTCATATCATCATGGTTGGACGCACCACGGGCGCACTGGAAGAAATGGATGATGCGGTCCGTGAACTGGGAGCTGAAGCCACTTTGGTTCCCCTTGACCTCATGGATTATGATGGTATTGACCGGCTTGGCGGTCATGTGGCTTCGCGTTGGGGCCGACTTGATATATTGATCGGCAATGCGGGAATTTTAGGCCCTATCAGCCCCATAGGACACATCCCGCCCAAAGATTGGGACAAGCTGATGGCAATTAATGTGACCGCCAATTACCGGCTGATCCGCTCCTTTGATCCCCTGCTGAGAGCCGCCGACGCCGGACGGGCAATATTTGTCACCTCCAGCGTTGGGACAAACTGTCGGGCCTATTGGGGCGGCTATGCCACCACCAAAGCGGCGCTTGATTGTATGGTCAGGACCTATGCTTTGGAAGTGGCCAATAATACCAATGTCAAAGCCAATATCGTCAACCCCGGCCCTATCCGTACCAGTATGCGCGCCGCCGCCCTGCCCGGCGAAGACCCCCATACCCTGGACACCCCCCATGATATTGCGCCGCTGTTTGTGAAAATGTCCCTGCCGGCGTTTCAGGAAAACGGTGAGATTATTGCTTACGCAAGTTATAAGGACGGCCTGTACAGGGATATTTTTAACGGCTAATGATCACCGTCCCCGACTCCACGGCCTGTCCCCCCGGCTGCCCGCCACGGTTTTGACTGTGATCCAGCCGCCGCTTGCCGAAGGCAACCATAAGGCATGGCCGCCCTTGTGATAAAAATCCCATCTGTCAATGACAAGACTGGCTGACGGGCAGTCGATCTCTACCGGTACCAGACTGATCACCACTTGCGCATTCATGCAGTCTTCGGTCAAAGCCAGTTCATCCTTGACGAGGGCAATCAGGGTTCCGCTACTTTTATGCACGGGCCGGTAAAGACAGCTTAAATCATCACAGGACATCCATGCCTCCTCCGGGCCATCATTCCCGTTATAGACCCATTTTTCGGCTTTTTCCTGTCCATATCTCTGGGCCCACCGC
>NVTJ01000120.1 GCA_002401545.1 Alphaproteobacteria bacterium | reverse complement strand
GAACGATCTGTCCAGATTATTGCCGATATAGCAGAGATCAATGCAACCACGTCCAATACCAAAGCGGCCTTAACGGGACTTTTTAAAATATCGGCACCACTTTCCTTTGGCTTGCAGCATCTGACCGAACCCATAAATGAATTTGCCGCCCTGCATCCCGGCCTTGTCATTCATATGGATTTTAATGACCGCAAAGTTGATCTGGTCGCAGAAGGCTATGATGTGGCCATTCGCATAGCGGCGCTAAAAGATTCTAGTCTCATGGCCCGAAAACTGGCCCCAATTCGCCGCATTCTCTGCGCAAGTCCCGACTATCTTGCCCGGATGGGAACACCCCAAAAACCCCAAGACCTCAAAGAGCATCACATTCTGCATTATGCCAACACGGAAAGTAATATATGGCGTTTCACAGGGCCGGATGGCGGCAAACATTCTGTCAACCTGTCCGCCAGAATGATGGCTAACAATGGTGACTTTTTGAAATCTGCTGCCAAGAATGGCCATGGCATCATTCAATCGCCAACCTTCATTGTCTGGCAGGAAATAGCCTCAGGGGAGCTGGTGGCCATATTGGAAGATTACCCCTATTCCTCGTTGAATGCCTATGCCGTCTACCCCCAAACCCGACACCTGCCCCAGCGGGTCCGAACATTCATTGATTTCCTGAAAGATAAATTCGGCGGGGCCCCCTATTGGGATAAAAATATATCAGCCTAGAGTTTTTCTGTTTTGATTTGATCCGTTTGACCGGGGAGATTTTCATGGTCTGGAAAGAAAGCAGACTACAATTAAATACTATCGGGGTAAATAATTTTATGTTATGCCTGATGTGTTGCAGTAGGAGGAATGCGCATAAGCGGTTCCTCATTAATAACAAGAGGAAGAACCTATGACGATTAAAACCATTACATTTACAGCCGCTATTATTGCACTGATGGCAAGTGGCTCTTTGGCACAAGCTGGCCCCGATAAACAAAAGTCAGTTAAAAAGGGAACCGAAGCTGCAGCGTCGGCAAAAGCAGGAAAGGCATATATTCACAAACCTGATTCAACCATGTATCACCCCGGAAATGGTGTGAAGAATACCGTGAAAAAACCTGCGGCGGCAAAATCAGGAAAAGCATATATTCATAAACCTGATTCAACCATGTATCACCCCGGAAATGGTGTGACAGAAAAAAAGTAAGAGACTGCGTATTATGTCTCCCTGTTGGGTAACCGGGTTACACGTTGGCAAACAAAATACCCGCGATCTTCGCACCATATTTCTGGCGATAACAACGTTCATAGCCGTGACGGCTTGTTCAGCAGAGATTTCTGACCCTGTCAGGAACTTTGCCCTGAACGAGAATATGATCGGGGAAATAGCTGTCGGAAACCGGAATGATGCCTGCGATTATTCCGAAGTGCTACCACAACTTCTGGCTCAAATTGGGCCAGAAGCAAATATTTATCCGTCAGAAAACTATTATTACTTCTCATTTAATCACGCCGGATCATTATTTTCTGGTAGTCTTCGCTTGTCATCAGACCGACGGGATGATGGTGAAATAGATTACGTATGCTACGAATCCTACCGTAGCTGGATTCATGCCGACGATGGAATACATGTGCAAAAACATTTGTCTGCAGTTGATGGTGTTATGGTGGAAAAATTATCGGCACTATCCTACCGTGTTAAATATGGTGGTGAGCAAACCCGTTTCTTTCTTCATAAACTGGATCACACGCGGCCCGGTTCGCCCCTTCTGCAAAATGACATACGCGTGAGCCGCACACAGGATGAGTCCGGGGCTGCATTCGAGCTGATCTTTAATTCAAAGATCAATGATTTCTATTTTCTGCTGGATTTACAAATGAGTGCGCCTGACGGATTTATCAGATCAGCGCCCAATACACTCATTTCAAGGCGAACCGGCTTTGTCTATTATCATAACCCTGCCCGGAAACGACATGTTTTGGTTGGCGTTAACCGGCGAGAGGCTCTTCTGAATTCCTATTTCGATGGGCCGTTTGATCATCTTCCGGAAAATGATTATATTGAAATTGGATTTTGGGATTTTGTTTACAAAGCTTATCCTAACATGATCGGCAATCATACGCCCGGGGGAACAATAGACGCTGACGGCATGATTTTTTCCATAAGGCCTTACCGTCTTTATGATCAAACTTCTGATTTAGGTTTCATTGAATCCTGTATAGAAAAAAACCAGTCTGAAATTGACAGGATAGCCTGCATGATCTGGGGTTTCTGATCAGAAGTTTATGGAAAATGTGGCCCGCAACGGGTTCGAGAGACATCAGGTGCTATTCTCAATCAATATTATCTTTCACCGCCAAGCATTTCAAGTTTTGCCAACTCTACCTTGACCCGCAATTCAATGTCGTTAAGGATTTCATCCAAAGCCGGGTCCTTTGATATAAGACGCTGCTGCGAAACGATGGCCACAACTTCTTTCAGTTTGCGCTGTGGAATTTCACCGGCAAGCAACCCGTGCCGGATAACTTCCAGATGGCCAAGCATGTCTTCCGCCATGGCCAGTCCCGCCGACCTGCCCTCACTGCTGGTTGGCATTTCCTGCAAAGCCAGAAGCGAACTGACCGATGTCAGGGGTGATGTGCCACTTAGCGGGGCTGCAGCGGAAGATTCATCTGTTGAAAGCTCTTTGCTGAATGCCGTTTTACCGGAACCGCGTGTCTTGACCTTCCGTGACGTGCCGGACGGTGTGACCCGCCCCGGTCCTTTTATTTCCATAGAGGCCTCATTCCATTAAATCATCACATAATATAACAGATCACATCATGTCTTGATAGACAGGAGCGGTATTTTTTTGCCCGGTAAATCTTGCCCATAAAGAAAAAAAACCTTCTTTTCTTAAGGCCATAGAGGCAATATGCTCAGAACTAAAGAAAATAATAATTATAAAACAAAGGGTTATAATTTTTCTCTTCTTTTATTTTATTGGCATGAATTTCGCATAAGTAAAGCTGAAAGATAACAGCAATTTTCTGAAACGGAATTATTATGTGGCAAAAGCCCCCCAGACAGCAACGGATGAAAAGAGTGATCACATTTGTTCTGATGGCTGTTATCAGTGTGGCAAATATCCTGCCGACGCAGGCCTCCTCCCGTATCAAGGATCTGGTGTCTATTGAAGGTGTGCGGGAAAACCAGCTTGTCGGTTATGGGCTTGTGGTTGGTTTGGACGGAGACGGCGATTCACTCAGAAATGCCCCCTATACAGAACAAAGCATCATCGCCATGCTGGAACGGCTTGGTGTGAATACCAGGGGGGCCACCATGAAGGGTGAAAATGTTGCCGCCGTTATGGTGACCGCCAGCCTGCCCCCCTTTGCCCGTCCCGGCAACCGCATTGATGTCAGCGTCAGTTCCATTGGCGATGCCGAAGACCTGCGTGGGGGTACTCTGATCGTAACGTCCCTCAAGGGGGCGGACGGGGAAGTTTACGCCGTGGCCCAGGGGTCAATTCAGGTTTCCGGCTTCTCGGCCGGTGGTGATGCTTCAAGTGTCACTCAGGGCGTACCCACCGCCGGGCGCATCCCCAATGGCGCCATCGTCGAAAAAGAAATCAAATACTCTATGCTGGGGAAAAAAGAAATTCTTCTTTCCCTGCACAGCCCTGACTTCACAACGTCAAACCGTGTGGCAAAAGCTATTAATGCAAAAATGGGTGCCAAGACAGCCATGGCACTGGACCCCTCGACAATTCTGCTCGTCAAGCCTGATAACTATGCCAGCAACATGGTCGATCTGATTACCGACATCGAACAGCTTTATGTTCAGCCCGATCAAAAAGCCAAGGTTGTGGTTGATGAACGATCAGGCATCATTGTCATCGGCCATCAGGTCAGGGTCAGCGAAGTTGCCATAGCACAGGGCAACCTGACTATCCGGGTGACAGAAACACCGCAAGTTTCCCAGCCCAATCCGTTCGGCGGCGGAAACACCGAAGTCGTCCCCCGTAGTGATATTGAAATTGAGGGGGGCGAAGGCAAGAAATTTGCTCTGCTCAAACCGGGTGTAAACCTGCAGGAGCTGGTAGACGGCCTGAACGCGCTCGGCATTGGCCCCCGCGACATGATTGCCATTCTCCAGGCCTTGAAAGTATCCGGTGCCCTTCATGCGGAAATAGAGGTCATGTGATGGATATGAAATTCCTGAACATACCGGCACAGGTCCCTGTACCAAACAGCCCGCCGACAACATCCTTTGAGAAGAAAGCGCGAGAGGCAGCGGAAACATTTGAAGCTGTTTTCCTGTCACAAATTCTGAAAAGCATGTCCATAGGGCTGAAATCGGATGGTCCCTTTGGCGGCGGCCATAGTGAAGAAATTTTTCAGGACATACTGAGTGAGCAAATCGCCAGCCAAATTGCCCGCAATGGCGGGATAGGTCTTTCTGATTCAGTTTATCGGGAAATCTTGAAAACACAGGAGGTAGGTTATTCAAATGCCAAATAAACCAACATCAGAAAACCATGGTTTTCTAGGTCCGCTTATCAACACCATCAAGGAACTGAGCGGTATCATTTCCGAGGAAATGATCCTGCTTAAAACAAGTCGGCCCAAGGAACTGGAAAAACTCTTGCCACTCAAAAATCAGCTTATGGCAACTTATCATAAAGAAATGACGGAATTAAGCAGCCGGGGTGGCCTGCAAGCCAGCGGCAGCGGTTCTGCCGTCCGCATTCTGAAAAAAGAATCCCGAATTTTTCTGTCCGTTCTTACCCGCCACACACGACGGGTCAAGGCCTTAAAGAAGATTTCTGAAGGCATGATTAAAGCCATCAGTGACGAAGTGATCAGAAACCAGAATCAAACCAGCCGTTACGGCGCTGATGGCGCACGGTCTGCCAACAGACTTCCCACTTCGATCACATTAAATCAAACCATTTAACCCTGTTCCTCTCAAATAAACAGATTGATTATATACGAGAGGTGTATCCACCCCTTTTTTTAATACTCCCCCAAGGTGTAAGCTTTGCCGACCCCATGGAAAATTTTACCCGGTATTCATGATATTTTTCCAGAGTGTAAATTTTTTCTCYTATTTTTCAATAGGTTACAATATTAACAAAACTGGCACACCTCTTGCATTTTCATTTAATGATATATCCCGTATGTGGGATACGACATGTTCAGAATGCAACAAATGAAAGGAGAGCGGAATGGCTTTCTCAGTCAATACAAATGCCAGCGCCTTATCGGCCCTGCTAAATTTGAATATTACGACAAGGGAACTGGAACAGACCCAGACCCGTATTAATACCGGCCTGAAAATCTCAACGGCAAAAGACAATGCGGCTATTTTCTCAATCGCCCAAAAGCTGCGGGCTGATTTAAGAGGCTTCAGTGCGGTCAAGCAAAGCCTTGACCGGTCCATCAGCACCACCGATATCGCCCTTGCCGCCGCAGGGGCCATTTCAGACCTGCTCATTGAAATGAAAGAAAAAGCGGTTGCCGCAGCCGATGCCGGACTTGATAACACAAGTCGAACCGCCCTCAATGAGGATTTTGAGGCCCTGCGTGACCAAATCACCATCATTGTGGCCAATTCCGAATTCAATGGCACCAATTTGATTGACGCCGGTACGGACGCCATTGTGGCAATCACAAACCCCAATGCGAGCCAGACCATCACCATCGCCCATCAAAATCTCACATTAGGCGGCGGCAATGTCCTCATCACAGCAAACCAGACAATAACAACCGAGACACTGGCGGCAGCCGCACTGACAGATGTGGATAATTCACTGGCCCTGGTAAATGCAGTTCTCACCAAATTCGGTGCCGGGGGGAAAGCCCTGGAATCCCAGCGCGTATTTTCCGATAAAATATCCGATACCATTGAAATCGGCATCGGGAATCTTGTGGATGCCAATATGGCCAAGGAAAGCGCCAACCTGCAATCCCTGCAGGTCAAGCAGCAGCTTGGCATACAGGCCCTGTCCATTGCCAATCAGGCACCGCAGTCCATCCTGAGCCTCTTCGGCAATTAACCGCGCAGAACATAAGACAAATGCATTCTGAAAGACAGCGAGAGGGTTTCGTATGATACAGCAACCGGGCCCCTCCGAACGGTCTTAGTGAAATTATAAATATTACCGGCATCTTCTTTGAAAGGATAGAAAATGGCTTTTTCCGTAAACACAAATGCAATCGCACTCTCGGCTCTTTTTAACCTGAATACCACGACACGTGCCTTGGAAAAATCACAAACAGCCATCAATACCGGGTTGAAAGTTGCAACCGCCAAAGACAATGCGGCCATTTTTTCCATCGCCCAAAAACTCCGTGCTGACCTGAAAGGCTTCAGTGCGGTCAAGCAAAGCCTTGACCGGTCCATCAGCACCACCGATATCGCCCTTGCCGCCGCAGGGGCCATTTCAGACCTGCTC
>NVTJ01000119.1 GCA_002401545.1 Alphaproteobacteria bacterium | reverse complement strand
CACTATTTGTCCATGAGGCAGGCGTACCTTGATTAATGTCATTCAGTAATTCAACTACCAATTCGGCTTCAGTATCCTGAGCGTGATCAATTATGCACTTGTCCGATACGGAATGAATGTTGTCACATCCTGAGTAACCCACCACGTCAATTCGATTTCCCCCCAAATCATCTTTAAATGAAACGTGCAATGGCTGATGAATGTCGCCAAGCCAATGACCGAGAAACATCATTGCTTGTGCCTTAGTCCAATTATCGCTGCCGTTCTTTAATTCGTCAGTATGCGTTTCAACTCCCCAAATAACACACGCCTCATTACAATCTGCATCAGAGACGGCAGTAGCATCTCGATCCACATTCACATAATGCCAGCTTTTAAATTTGCTATAGTCGGACCAACGCTTGATTGCATCGGCCCAAACGCAAGAAGATGCCAATGTAACATCAGTATCTTCAGCAAACCGTTGGTAGGCGTTTAATTTTTTCTTATGGTTTACTGGCATACTGGAAAGAAGGAAATCAATTTTGCCTTTTGTTCTGTCATTTATTAGCTGATAAGCCATTTCACAAACTATACGATGACCCTTCTGGCTTAACGCAAAAGAATTTGAACTCAAAACTACAAAGATAAATACGGATAGAAGATACTTCATATTCAGCCCCTTTTATTGTTGAGAAAAGTATGCCAGATTCGAGCGTAGGTAGCAAATTACACCCCGAACGACTTTGACACGTTAACTCTTTGAACGCGAGATATTTCTTTAGAGGGGTAAACTCATTACAGTAGATCACAAGTCTTCGCTACCCACTGTAGGTTCAAAATTGATTTATCAAACTTTGATTGTTTCTAGCATTGAACAAAAATCAACTGTGAGAGCTTCATAGAATGCTAAAATTTCTTCAAGGTTGTTAGAAGTCAAGGATACTTTTCCTGCCTCTCCATGGGCCAGTTTATTACGCATTTTCCAGTATTCATCTATTTTCTGGATTAGGAGTTTTTTTGTCTCTACATGTGCCTTTGTACTTAGAACGACACGTATTTTTTTTTCCTTTGCTAACTTGTTCCACAAATCAGAAATTCCGATCTTATTGAAAATTTTCTCCAAATGACCAGAAGAACATCGCTTTATTGCGGATGCAGTCACCTCTTTGTTGATCGGGTTGTTATCATCATCTCCAAAAAGTGCCCCCAAATTAGAAGCCATCTTTTGATATATTGAATAATCATCGTGCGAAGTATGATAGACAGCCTGAAAATATATACCTGAATAATGAAGACATGCTAATTTGACTTTCTCTGGAACTTCAATACCCTCACCCTCATATCGAGAAAGGTGCCAAATAACCGCGGACTGAATAAATGCTTCAAAGCATGCACATACTCTCAATGCAAGAGACCCACGCATGACCTCAAGAGGCAAATCTTTGGCATGTTGCGTCGCTTCTGTAACAATTTTTCTAGTTTTAACATCTAAGTTGTCATAACTAATAACCTGACCTTTATATTTCGAAAGTAGCGGCCAGGAAGTGAATAAAAAATTAGCGCACTGTTTCAGCTCACTGAGGTCAGACAAAGCACTTTCCTTAATTGTTTTGATGCTCATTAATCGCTTCCTCGAACAATTTTATCATAGTAGTTATTCGCTCCTTTACCGAGTCCGCGGTATTGATACGACCCACTATCAAGCTGTAACCTTCATCCGTATCAAGTTTGGCCGCTAAATTTCTCCTGACACAATCTTTTGCGGCAATAATGTCGTCTTTGTGGTTGGCGAACTTATGGGCTGCGACCATTAGAGCATCACTCAGTGGTCTTGAGAGAACTTGTACACCTTGTTGATTAGGGGGTAACCGAAAAACTTGGTCATCAAACAAATCATTGCAAAGTGCAATCGCGGAAAAATATTCTTGCTCCCAGACTTCCAATATATCGTCAGAAACCATACGGTTTTCTTTTGCGCAAACATCCAAAATTTTTCGAATTGACCCGGTTATTTTTTTCTCATCGCGAAAAGCATAAAAGCGTAAAACAATTTCGCAATCTTTCATCGTTTTAAACAATGAGTTACGACTCAGTGCAGCATTGGGTAAGCCATTTTCATCTTTATTATCTCTATGAAGGGGTATACCCCAAACTTCGGTAAAATCCTTGGACGAAGCAATCTTGATAAGCATTTTGGAGAAGCGCCCAGTGTAGAGAGCATTGCGCAATTCCTGTGCATTTAATTTTTCTCCTCCAGTGTTTAATCGATCGAAAACTATTGTTCGTATATCATCAATTTGCGGTGATGTTTCAAAGGAATCCGCTAATAAGATATGCGCGGATATCTTTGCTCTATCAAGGCCACGCTTAATTTTGGACGGCAAGGATCTATATGTTTTTCCGTTCAACGCTGGCCAAGCTTTTAGGCCTGACAATTTGAATCCATTTTCATAAAAATCAACTATAGTGCTTATACGCTGCTGACCATCCATTACCTCATAACGATTAATATCACCTTCATATAAAAAAACAGGCGGTACGGGAATGTTCATTAGGAAGGATTCAATCAAAGCAGATTTCTTAGTGGGGCTCCAGCGCAGTCTACGTTGATAATCTGGCCGAGTATTGACCCAATTATCTTTTGCGACATAGTCGTGAATCTGCGGCAGCATAAAATCGTTTCTTTCTTGTATCAGTCGAAATCTGCCTTTCTCGTATAAATTATCGAGTTGTCCATCCGATAACCCCTTATCTGAAAAAGAAAAGTCTTGCTCTTCGTATTCTTCACTTTCTTGATTGTCTTGAATCCCATCGACATCGGCTGACATAATTAATCCTTTGCATTTGCTCAACTGTTGTTTATTTCAATAATATTAGTTTAAAGATTAAAAATACAAGCTATATCATAAGAAATACAATCTCAAGCAAGTCCAATCTTTTGCAAAGGACCGATATAATGACTAATAGGCCTTGCACACGAGTTTACACAGGAATAATTATTTCATAAACCGGAAGACCACCAAGCCTTCTCAGTAACTTTATGCCATAACCTCCTCACTCCCCAATGCCCATTATCCAACCGGCAACCAATCAAACTCATTCCAATAACGAATACAGCCATTACAGCAAGAAATACCATAAAATAATCATAGTTCATCATAGGCATAATATTTATCTCCAAGTTCTGTAAAAAGTGGAAAGTCTCTTGTTCTGAAACATGTGGAAAAATAGTCATGCTGCTGCTATTCGCGCCCGCACGACCTCTTGAGCAAGCGCATCAAGTTCTGGCGTAAACAAATCCATGGCAGCTAAAGTGTCTGGCCTATCGTGGAATAGTAAATCTGGCTCTTGGCCTTCATACCACCCAAGATTTGGTCGATGAACTTTATAACCGATCAAGTCCTGTAGCTGTTCCGGGAAATTCTTGGCAACCTCTGGCGGATAAGCAAGATATTGATTTTCTGCCTGCCGTAGCCAGCCAAGGCAATAACTGATTGTCAGCCCAGTGCGGGAAACAGACGTTTTATTGGCTCCTCCTGCATGTTGCGTGGAACCAAGCCAGATTAAAACCGAGCCACTTTTCATTATGGCAGGGACAAGTTCATTTTCCGGTGCTTGCCTTGAAGTTTCTAAATGATGGCTACCCGGCCAAACAATGGTGCCGCCATTTTCTTCGGTAAAATCATCAATAGCCCACATTGCATTTACCATAAATTCGGCCCCTGCCTTCGGGAAAGGGAAAAGTTCGTCGTCCCGATGAAGGGTCTGCTCATATTCACCCGGAGCAATTTGTATTGCCTGAGTAAGATTAATTTGGATTCTTTCGCAGTATGGCCCCAATATCGCGTTCATAATCTCCAATATCACCGGATGAGTTGCAAGGTGCCTTGATTGTATTGATTTGCTGAAGATCCTGCCCATTCTTTTAGTATTATTTCCCCAGAAAACCCCTTCTGACTGAGGTGTTTTTTGGAAATAAGTCTCAAGCTCTTGACCTAGTGCCTTAAGGTTTTCACCACATATTAGATTTCGAATAATAACATACCCATCTTTTTTCAGAGTATCGATGTATCTTTCCACATTGATATTTTTCATAATACTAATCCTTAACTTTATTTTTATTGCTGCAAGAAATCCGAAGATTATTTGCAGCACGCTCTAATAATGAAATGACATGCTCCCGATCTGGATGCTTTAGTTCAAACAAAGCATAACCAGCTCTTGCGAGCAAAACCCCCATTGGAAGTTTTTCATCTTCTGCCATTATGCGACAGCCTGTTCTTGTGGATCAGTGTGAATGAGTGTCGGGCTTTTAATGTTATGATTTTCCCACACGTTGTTCAGAACATCCCGGTTAATAGAGACAGAAGAAGCAATGATTTCTTCGCCTTCGGCATCGAATTGCGGAAAACCAAGCGGTTCTACTTGACCACCAAATGCTAAGAGTGTGGAATAGATTTGCATATTTGCCACGAAAGTTACTTTCTCTATACCAAGCATCACAGCAGCTTCTGCCATACCGATAAATACATCATTTAAGACAATATTTTTTTCGGCCCGTATTTCGACACTTGGCTTGAGGCATGTCCGACTACTTTCCCAAATACTCTCACCTATCGGTTCTGGAACATTTAGCAAATGTGAGAATAAGTCTGACATTAGATGGTCTTGTATCGTCGGCAATAACCGCATGGACCCGACAACATCCATATTATGATCTAGAGACAGTATGTATACTGCATCTTCAGTATCATACTGATCAATTTCCAACCCATTCTTGGCTAGTGGTAAATTCCATCTCAAATTTTCAACAAATACCTGATACCGATGCTGATACATCTGCCTTATTTGTTGTACGTACAGGTGGATGTTATCTTTTGTAACTAAATGCGCCATGAAAATTCCCTTTTTAATAAATTGCCGTTAAGGAAATAATGACAGAGAGTTTACTGTTGCAACATCACCTACCTAGGGGACTTGATAACCATTCATGGTTGCAAATATATGTCAAAAATACATGATTAAAACCGTAAGAGGATTTTTACTGGATAATTAGCGCTGTTTGATTTGGTTTAAGGCAAGATAAGCCCACATTGAACGGCCACGATGGCCGCTTGTGTCCGAGTGCGTACATTTAATTTCTTTTTTGCTCTTTCAATATGAGTATGGACGGTATGGTGGCTCAAGGATAAAATATCAGAAATATCTATTTCACTCTTGCCTTGTGCCACCCAATGCAAACAGTCTTTTTCTCTTGGAGAAAGCTCAAAATTCTTAAAATCTTCTTTATTGGTACTTTTCTGAATACGAATAATAGCGTTGTAATAATATACAGCCATCAAATGGATGGCATGATAGTTATCATCTGATATGTCTAAATTATCACCAACAATATTTATTGTAACCGGGTAAGTACCCGGCAAGAAAATTGGAATTGTTACCCCGTTTTTTATCCCGAACTCACTTGATTCACTAAAAATCTTTTGAGCTTTGCGATCAACACGCTTAACTTCACTCCATTTAAAAGCACTCATGTCACGCATTGCTTTTTTAATAATTACATCTCCTTTGCAATAATTTTTATCTAAATAACGTTCGACCCACTGTTCTGGAAAATCCAAAATCATTAGAGAAGATGGAGGTGCGTTCTCTGGGTTAACCACAGATATACAAGTATGCATATTGAACCCTAAAGGCTTGATATATTTTGTGAGTATTGCTTTAAGGTTATCTATGTCTGTCTCGCAAATAACTTCCGAAACAAAATCCTGAATTTCTGAGAAAAGCATCTTTCCGCCCATAAACCAGGCCTCCCTCCAGTCAATTATTAGAATAACTCCTGTGTATGGGTTAAGTCAAATTAGATAGGTCATTTTAAAAACTGAGCATTATCTAAATTGCGGCCCATATAACACGCAATAGCTATTTTATTGTAATTGCCTTTTGACTAGTCAAATATATTTACACTATTATTTCAGTGTGAATCTAGGTTACGTGGTCAAACCACAAGGGACTAACGGCGAACACCTTCCCGGTCTGGTGCCTTAATGCATCAGGCCGGGTCGAGATTAACAGTTATTGGATACATACTCTTCTTCAGGTTTATTTTAGTATCGGGTCATGCTATTCTCAAGCTTCGGCTACGGCCGATGAGAGCCCTGTCATGATCGGTCCCCCCAGACGATCAGTCAGGGTTTTCTACTTTCCGTATCTTGTTTGCAAGCTTTTTGGTTTGTACGCTTCCTATTCTAGCAACAAGCGAGTCATAATGAACCATCGTTAGTGAGCACGTGCAAATTCATCAGCTATGTGTCACCCAGAAAACCCATTTAATGACCATATTTTATTCGAGTTGGTGACTTCCTGATGACTTGGCCCGTTTTGACACTTTTTTGGTGACTTGAAAATCATGGAAAAATAAAAGTAAAGAAAAATATTATCTCCG
>NVTJ01000118.1 GCA_002401545.1 Alphaproteobacteria bacterium | reverse complement strand
CTGAAATTGCATACTGTAAACCATCCGGTTGACATTCTGGTGAAAGCGGCTGGCCCCGTCTGCGCTTTCCTTCAACATTGCGCGAGCTTTTTTCTTGCCCGCCTCGCCCCTGTCCGGTTTTTCATGCCCCAGAAGATCACAGGCAGTGGTCATATCATCAGCCTGCTGCCGGGAATATTCCACCAGCTTGATGAATTCATCTGACAGGTCACCAATATTATCTTCCACAAGATCAGATATCTTCAGGATTTCTTCAGCCATATTGGTCAGCGCAATATGCCGGATATCCTTCAGGTCTGCCACGGCCATTTGGGCGGTAATGTCTTCCCCGGACAGGGGGCGGGCCGGATTTGTCATACCGCCGCCACTTTCCGTGATACGGCTGGGATGGCACAGGACTGAATTATTTCCCGGGCCATGCGGGACAGAGGGACCTGTTTTTCCACGGCTCCCGCCATCATCGCTGCTTTTGGCATACCATAAACAATGGAGCTTGCCTCGTCCTGGCCCAGCGTCACCGCGCCCGAACCGCGCATGGCCAAAAGCCCGAGGGCGCCGTCCTTTCCCATACCCGTCAGGATAACTCCGACCGCGCCGGCCCCGACCACCTCCGCCACGGAACAGAAAAGACGATCCACAGAGGGGCGGTAACTTTCCCCTTCCCGATCCTCAGCGATCTGGCAAATAAGGTTATGGCCTGATTTTTTCACTGTAATATGCTTGCCGCCCTGACCAATATAAACCATGCCAGCCAAGAGTTTCTCGCCATGTTCTGCTTCCTTCACATTGATGCTGCAGCTTTTGTTGATGCGGACCGCAAAACGCCCGGAAAATCCTTGTGAAATATGCTGAGCAATGATGACCGGCGGACAGTCAACCGGTAATTTCACAATAATATCATAGAGGGATTCCACACCGCCGGTTGAGGATCCGATGACAATCAGTTTTTTGGCATACAGCCCCGGACTGGCGATGAGTTCACAGCTACGGTCAACGGGCCTTCTCCGGCCGCTTTGCCTTATACGGGCAGAGCTGGCGATCTTGATTTTCAGGATCAGTTCATGGCCGAGGACCGTCAAATCCTGATCCAGAGGTTTTGCCACATAATCAACCGCGCCAAGCTCCAGCGCCCGCAGGGTCACATCCGCCCCCTTCTGGGTAAGCGTAGAGACCATAACCACCGGCATGGGCCGCAGGGACATGATTTTTTCCAGAAAAGACAGGCCGTCCATCTTGGGCATTTCCACATCCAGCGTCACCACATCCGGGTTTAACTGCTTGATTTTTTCACGGGCCTCAAAGGGGTCCGCCGCTTCGCCAATCACCTCAATGAGGGGATCAGCGGATACAATGGACCTGATCATGCTGCGAATCAGACGACTGTCATCAATAATCAATAAACCTATTTTTTTCATCATTGCCTTTTCCTGTTAAAATAACTCTATATCGCCTGAAATATGCTGTTTCTCTATTCTCCGGCGGTATTTTTCTTCCTGACTTCCGATCATACGGTCGCCGGCCCGGCGCAGAAGCCTGACATAGGCTTTACCTGAGGAGGGATAAAAAGCCACCCGGCGGGGAAAATTACCGCCCAGATCACAGGTTTCCAGTTTCAGGCCTTCATCGGCAATATAATGCTTGAGAAAACGCTGGTTTTTGGCCCCGATAGCAGCCTTGATCGACAGGACATTTCCCGCGCCAAAGGCCTTGATTACCAGCCGCAGTTTCATGCCCCCGCGTTTCAAAATCTCATTGAGCAGTATTTCCATGGCATTATTGCCGTATCTCATGCTGAAGCTGTCTTTGCAGTCGGCGTTATGATCTTCGGGCAGAAGAAAGTGATTCATGCCCCCCACCTTGATCACCGGGTCAAACATGCAGACAGCAATGCATGAGCCAAGGGTCGTCATGATCACATGTTCCGACCGGCTCAACACACAAAATCCCCCCTCATTGATTTTATGTACCGTTGTGTCAAAAGTATGATCATAATAACTGGACCCCGCCGGAATATCAGCAATGACATCCCGCCGTCGACGTTCCACAAAGCTTTTCTTTTCGGTAATATTTACAAAGACCGCACTCATGGCAACAGCCTGTATATTGTTTTTCCTTCACATTTATAGACATCCGATACACTGAGCAGACTTTCAGAATGTCCAATGAACAAAATGCCCTCCGGCTTAAGGTAAGTGGCATAACGCCGCACCAGCTTATCCTGCGTTTCCTTGTCAAAATAAATCATGACATTGCGACAGAAAATAACATCAAATTTTCCCTTCATCGGCCAGTCATGCAATAGATTCAGCTGCTTGTAGGTAATGAGTTTCTTGATTTCATCCCCCATCTTCACCAGATCCCCGCCCGAATCTTTGGCTGAATCCCCGACTCTTTTTGTAAAGGATGCCAGATAGGTCCGGGGAATGGTCTTGCGGCATTTTTCACCGTCATATTGGCCGAACTGAGCCGTGGCCAGTATATTGCTGTCCAGATCCGTGGCCAGAATTTTACAGTTTCGTGCCGAGGGGCCAAGAACGCTACGCATCACCATGGCTATGCTGTAGGGTTCCTGTCCCGATGAACATCCTGCGGACCAGACCCTGAAGTGATGGCTGGAATCAAGATTTACCTTTTTGCTCACCGGCGGCAACAGCTTGTCACGCAGATAGTCAAAATGATGATTTTCCCGAAAGAAATTCGTGGTGTTGGTGGTGATGGCGTTAAGCGTAAAGCCCAGCTCCCTGTCCCCGGATGGCCCCGTCAAATAGTCACAGTAGCCGCTGAAGCTGTCTATTTTCAACGTCCGCAGCCTGCGGACCAGACGGCCATACATCATTTCTTTCTTTTTTTCGTTCAGGACAATCCCGGTTTTTTCATGCAGCAGCCCGGACAGGAATCTGAAATCCTGATCCCGCCATTCGAATTCCCGGACCCTGTCCGCAGCCTCTGGCATGATGATGCTCCTAAAATTCGGACCATTCAGCATCACCGCCTGCGGCTGTTTTTTTCAGAACCGGCGTCTTGACAGGTTCCGCCGCCCGCGCCGCCTGCGCCTGTTGCACCAGAACGGGAGAGGCCGCCATCTGTCCGCCACCCTCCGCCACCCTGAAGAAGGACATCAGGCGTTGCATTTCTGCCGCCTGACGTTCCAGAACCCGCGCCGCTGCCGTGCTTTCCTCCACCAGAGAGGAATTTTGCTGGGTCATGTCATCCATTTCAGCGATGGCCACATTAACCTCGTCAATGCCCTGTGCCTGTTCCGAACTGGCACTGGCAATTTCGGCAACAATTTCTGCGACCTTGGCAATGGATTCCATAATTTCGCCAAGCGCGGTACCGGCATTATTCACCAGTTCCACACCACTTTTAACCTGTGCATTGGAACTTGTGATCAACGACTTGATCTCGTTAGAGGCTTGAGCCGAACGCTGGGCCAGCGTACGCACTTCTTCGGCCACTACCGCGAAACCCTTACCAGCTTCGCCGGCGCGTGCGGCTTCCACCGCCGCATTAAGGGCCAGAAGATTGGTCTGAAAGGCCAGGTCATCAATCACCCCGATAATGTCAGAAACCTTTTGTGAGGATTCCTCTATCACACCCATGGCATCGACCGCCTCTGTCGCCACCTCACCGCCATTGACGGCCATTTCGCGGGATTTGTTGGCCAGAAGGTTGGCCTCTTTCGCGTTATCTGCATTCTGTTTCACCGTCACCGCCAACTGTTCCATGGAGGCTGCGGTTTCTTCCAGCGCCGAGGCCTGGGCTTCTGTACGCTGTGACAGGTCATCACTGCCGGTGGAAAGTTCTGCTGCCGCAGAAGCCACCTCGCCGGCAGAACCATTGACCTGAGTGACAATACTGGTCAATTTGTCTGCCGTCTCGTTGGCACTATCTTTCAAAAGTTCAAACGTGCCTTCATAATCGGCATCGATTTTCTCGGTCAGGTTACCCTGGGCCAGCTCCGCAAGAACACGGGCCAGATCATCCGTTGCCGCCTTGGTATTGGCGCAGATGCTGTTTATATTATTGGCAAGATTCAGCATAAAGCCTTCCTTGTCCGAGGTGGAAATCCGTTGTGAGAATTCGCCGGCGGCCGCCGCATTCACCACCCCATTGATTTCGGCTTCAATGGCCAGTTCCTTGGTCGTGTCTTTCCATTCGACAACCGTGCCCAGCCGTTCACCATCCTTGCCCGTGACCGGGTTTACGACCAGGTTGAAGTCAAAGCCGCCAACCTTGATATTGGATTCGATGGTTGACGTCAGATTTTGCATCATGCCGCGCTGATGGGCGGGATTTTTATGGAAAACATCAATATTGGTGCCAATGAGTTTGCTGGCATCAAAATTGGGCAGAGCTTTCCGCAGTTCCGGTTCCGCCTCATGCATCATTTTCCGTAAAATATCATTCATATAAACAATATTCAGATCCTTGTCCGCCACCATCACATTGGTGCTGGTGTTATCAAGGGCGATTTTTATGCGTTGGTTTTCTTCGGCAAGGCGGGTGTCTGCCTGCGCCTTAACCAGTTTTTCTGTCACATCTTCCCATTCTATCACCGCCCCGACAGCTTTGCCGTCCACATCTTGAATCTTGCTGATCTCAAGATAAAATTCTATGCCGCCCACCTCAATATGGCTTTCACCAGTTGCGCCGAAACTGTCCAGAAGCTTGCGCAGGAAGGAAGGATCCTTGTGGAAGGCATCAATTCCGGCCCCGACAGGATTGTTAAAATCGAGTGCAGGCAAATCTGTTCTCAGTTGAGCCTCCTTTGCTTTGATCATATCCTGCATGGTCTTGTTCATATAAATTACGGTATGATCTGTATCAACCATCATGATGTTGGTTCTGACACTATCCGTGGCGGTTTTGATGTTTTGATTTATTATATTCTGTTGTTTTTGCCCGGTGATATCGGTGGCATATTTCACCACTTTGAACGGTTTGCCATTTAAATCCAGAATCGGGTTATAGGAGGCCTGAATCCATATTGTCTTGCCGCCCTTGCCAATGCGTTTATATTCCCTGGCTTCATATTCGCCCCGGTTAAGCCTGTCCCAAAAGCTGCGATATTCAGAACTTTCCTTGAAGGCTGGCTCCACAAACATGCTGTGATGCTGGCCCTGAATCTCATCCAGACGATAACCCAGCGCATTCAGGAAGTGATCGTTAGCCGTGATAATTGTGCCGTCCATATTGAATTCGATTACGGCCTGCGCCTTGCCGATAGCATCAATCTGACCGGCTGTGTCTGCACGAAAAAGGGTATTTTCCTTGATCGCATCCCTGATGACACGGATTGAGCGAAACATCTCAACCAGATTGTTGTCACCGGCTGTTTCAGGTATTTCCACGGCCTCATCCCCCTTTGCCAGACAGGTTAGTGCCTGTTCCATGACATTCAGTTGTGAGGTCAGCTTTGTGCGGTAAAACCATGACATAATGGCTGCAAGCCCTGTCACCACTATCCCGGCCAGGGGAATTATCATGCTTTGGGACTGAATCCCGATGGTAATAAAAATTGCCATTGAGGCAACCAGAAGAATGGAAATTATTAATCCAAATCTACTGCTTTTCATGCTTCTTAACGTAAAGGTTGTTGCAGGGGTGGTCATCTTGTTAGCTCCTTGTTATTCAGTATTTTATTCACATTATTGTCAGGCGACATCCGCCTCCGGTTCCGTTTCGGGCACCAGTTTCATATCAAAAAGCAGTCTTGGCTTGATGATTGCGACCATTTTTTCTTCCACGGAGACGAGACCCGCCATGAAGGAATATTCCGGATTTACGTCCTGATCCGGTACCGCGAGGATATCTTCCATGGCGATGGTCAGAATATCGGATACCGCATCCACCAGAATACCGATAGTGCGCGCCTCCAGCCTGACGATAATCACCACATGATTTTTGCCCGGTTCCGTAGCCCCGCGCCGAAAACGGGTGCGCAGGTCAAAGACCGGGACAATCACCCCGCGCAGGTTAATCACCCCGCGCATATAATCCGGTGAATTGGGCAGGCTGGTCGTCGGGATCCAGCCTTTGATTTCCCGCACCATAGTGATTTCCACGGCATAGAGTTCTTTGCCCACATTGAAGGAAATATATTGTCTGATATCAGGGGTTTCCCTGTCCTGTTCATCATTTGCGACTGTTGTTGTCATCAGTGGATCTCCATGCTGATTTGGGTTTGAGGTAAAGATTTATCTGCTTCCCGGGATTGAGTTTGCTTTGCCGCCATTTCCTGTACGGTGGCGATATCCACAATCAACGACACACGGCCATTGCCAAGGATGGTGGCCCCGGATACGCCCTCTATCAGTTCGTAATTTGTCTCCAGGCTTTTGATCACCACCTGCTGCTGATTAACAAGATCATCAACGATGAAACCCATAAGCATCCCGCCATCACCTTCAACCACCACCACAAGGCCCTGGCAAGGATCGGTAATGGCATTCTTAACGCCGAAAATATCATAGAGCGGCACCAGAAAAATATATTCGTCCCGGAACATCATCACATCCCGGCCATCGGGCAGGCTGTTAATCCCGGCGGTTGTCGGCCTGAGAGTCTGAATGATATTCACCAGTGGCAGAACAAATTTTTCATCACCGATTTCCACCACCATACCGTCCATAACCGCCAGTGTCAGCGGCAGGGACATGGTGAA
>NVTJ01000117.1 GCA_002401545.1 Alphaproteobacteria bacterium | reverse complement strand
ATTAATATTATTTTTAATTTTTTTAAAATAATATTATCAAAAAATATTGAGTCGGAAAGACAATTAAGGAAAAACAAAAGGTGGTATCTTCCCCTGCGATCAAAAGATAAATATCCTCAACGAACCGTTATCTGGCAAGGCCAGAAGATACCACAGGAATATTACCTCGGATATGAACAGGCTGACAGGTCAAATGCCAGTCATTGATAACTTATATTATTATTCAGTGTATTCTGACTGAATCCACAGCTTTCAGAACTTCGTCCCATTTGTTCTGAATACATGTCTGCCGGGCGGCGGTCATTCCAAACCGCTTCACCAACTGAAAGGCCAGCTCCTTCTTATATTCAAAATTACTGGACAGGTGTGAATCACCATTTGATTTGTCTGAATGTGCCATTTGTCTTCTCCTTACGGTAACCCTGCTATCCCTTGCGGACCAGAGGCTTTGCGTCCCACCGTTACCGGTAGTTTGCCATTGTCACAGAATAATCATACCCATATGTTACTCCACTGGATGCCACTATATGTATAAGATATGAAAGCCTCGTAAAGATTTGCATAAAAATTTACTTATATGTCCCGTTGGACCCATGATAATCTGGAGCGGGTGAAGGGAATCGAACCCTCGTCTAAAGCTTGGGAAGCTCTCGTTCTGCCATTGAACCACACCCGCATATGCCCTCTGTTTATGGGTTTGCGGTCAGGATGTCGAGCGATTTATATATCCTTGTCGCCGAAGAGGGGATTGGAAGTCAGATAATAGGCAACGCCGATAAATCCGGCACCGCCGATGATATTACCCACCGAAACCCATGCCAGATTATATATACCGCCCATCAGGGTCACACTGTCAGGATGATTGCCCAGTATGGATATGGTAAAAACGGTCATATTAGCGATACCATGTTCAAATCCCGCAGCAACAAAGGCAAACAGGCACCAGAAAATAAGGATACATTTCGCGGTATCACTCGTGGTCTTGGCGCACATCCAGATCGCCAGACATATGAGCCAGTTACAGATGATCGACCGCGCCACCAATTCAATGATGCTACTGTTCATTTTGGCGCTGGCCGTGACATGAACCAGACTTGACGGATCATCAAGCCAGCCCCCCCCGCCGCCTGCCACAAACAGAATAGACAGCAGCATGGCGCCAAATAAATTACCATACCAACAGATGATCCAGTCCTTGATCACGGCGAATACACCAACTTTTTTATAGAAATAGCCAAAGGCCATATACATGGTATGACCGGAAAAAAGCTCCGCCCCGGCAAAAACAATCAGCGTCAGGGTAATGCCGAAAAAGCAGCCCATGATCAGTTTGCGTGAGGCGGCCTCTGCTTCATTGCCAAGGGTCATGATAAGGATAAGACCAATGCCCACATAGGCGCCGGCCATCATGGTGGAAATGAAAAACCCCAGCGGATTTTGCCGGAAATAATTGATTTTATTGACGGCGATATCTGAAAATTGCCGCGTAATATCCTTATGCATATGAAACTTCCCCGCACCCTTTGTTATGCCTTACTGTAGGGTGTTACCTAACGCGAAGATATGATCCAGGTCAATAATGTTAAAGACATTAATTATTTCAACCGGGCTTATCTGTCCGTATAAAGGTGGGTGGGATCAACCGCCACATCACTGATAATTTTGAGACCCTTCGGGGTGATTTCATGGAAAAAACAGGTGCGGCGGCCCGTGTGACAGGCAACACCCTTCTGATCCACCAACAGCAAAACCGTGTCCCGGTCGCAGTCATAACGGAAATTTCTGAGAATCTGTATCTGGCCGGATGTCTCGCCCTTGCGCCACAGGGATTGCCGGGAACGGGACCAGTAGCATACCCTGCCGGTGGTGAGGGTTTCCCGTACCGCATCCGCATTCATCCAGGCCATCATGAGAATTTCACCGCTGTCATGCTGTTGGGCAATGGCCGGGATCAGGCCCTGACCGGAAAATTTCATTTCAGTCAGGGCGTTAACAATAATATCTTCCGGGACCCGGATGAATGTCTGGTTTTTCATGCTGTCTCGCTTATGGGGCTTGTATATTTCAACCAATCAGGCCAATATCACAAGATATAACATATCAGCCAACAGAAAAAATAACAATGTCATCACACAGCCACGATCATGATAAATGCATTGAGAACGCGCTGGGGGCGGCCCGCGATATATGCGTCGCCCGCAAGACCCGCTTCACACCGCTACGCCAGCAGGTCCTTGAACTGGTATGGGGTGGCCATGCGCCGGTGACGGCCTACGAACTTCTTGATATGTTGAGCCATGCCGGCAAAAAACGAGTGGCCCCGCCAACCATTTACCGCGCCCTTGATTTTCTGATAGAAGAAGGGTTCGTCCACCGGCTTGAATCTTTAAATGCCTTCGTCGGCTGCCCGGACCCGGCCCATAAACATCAAGGTCACTTTCTGATTTGCCGAAAATGCCGCATGGTGACAGAGGTCAGTGACAACAGACTGATGTCACATATTTCCCGGACGGCGGCGGCCCATGGCTATATATGTGAAAACAGTATGCTGGAAATCATGGGGCTTTGCACAAATTGTCAAAGCTGATGTTAATTGATCTGGAAAAAGTATCCCTGTCCCTTTCCGGCCACACCATTCTGGAAGAGGTCAGCTTTTCGGTTAATCGTGGTGAAATTGTCACCCTGATCGGGCCTAATGGTGCCGGGAAAAGCACCGTTATGAAGATTGCCCTTGGGCTGCTGAAGCCGGACAGGGGCCGGGTGCATCGGGCAGGGGGTATATCCATCGGTTATATGCCACAAAAAATAATGATTGAGGATATCCTGCCGCTTTCGGTCAGGGATTTCCTCACCCTGCGCCCCGGAACGACCCGCAGCCAAGCCGATGACGTGATGGCTCTGGTAAAGATTACCCATGTGGCGGCAAGTCCGGTGCAAAGGATATCCGGCGGTGAAATGCAGCGGGTTCTCATGGCACGGGCTTTGCTTGGCAACCCGGACCTGATTGTTCTGGATGAACCGGTGCAGGGGGTAAATATTGGCGGACAGGAAGAACTTTATCAGCTTATTGGCCGGCTTCGGGATGAAAGAAATTGCGGCGTGCTGATGATTTCCCACGATCTTCATATGGTGATGGCAGGAACGGACAGGGTTATCTGCCTCAACCGCCATGTCTGTTGCAGCGGTAAACCGGAAAATATTACGGCTCACCCGGAATATCAGGCTCTGTTTGGCCGTGAAATTGATGCCATCGCCCTCTATACCCACCACCATGACCATCACCATGACCATCACGGCAATGTGGTCAGCGGCGAATATGACGGGGAGTGTGATCATGATTGATGACTTTATCCTGACCGCCCTCCTTGCCGGTATTCTGGTGGCCATGGCCGCCGGGCCGCTGGGTTGTTTCCTGATCTGGCGGCGTATGGCCTATTTCGGCGACACCATTTCCCATTCCGCCCTGATGGGAGTGGGCCTGGGCATTGCCTTTGGCACCGCCAGCCCGTGGGTCATAATGGTAACCTGTGCCTTTGTTTCAGGGCTGTTGCTGCTGTTGCAGAAGGGCGGTAAATTTTCCACCGACACCCTGCTGGGGATTCTGGCCCACAGTACGCTGTCCATTGGCCTGATCATCATTGCCCTGCAGGAAAGCCTGCGCCAGGATATGATGCATTTCCTGATCGGTGATATTCTGGCCATTGACCTGCACAGCATTATCGGCATCGGGCTTATGACATTGGTCGCCCTTGGCGGGCTTGTTTATATCTGGAAGCCATTGCTGTCAATCACGGTACATGAGGATCTGGCCCGGGTTGAAGGGGTTAATGTGCTAAAGACCAAGATTATATATATGCTGCTGATTGCCCTTCTGGTCGCCTTTGCCATGAAGGTCGTCGGGGCATTGCTGATCACCTCATTGATGATTATTCCGGCGGCGGCAGCGCGCATGATTGCCCGCTCCCCGGTGCAGATGGCGCTCTGTTCCATGGGTCTTGGCAGTCTTTCGGTGGTTATGGGCATCATGATGTCCAACCTGTGGGATTTGCCCGCCGGACCGGCCATTGTGCTGTCGGCCCTGATTTTATTCCTCACAGGCCGGGGCTTGCCGAACCGGTTCAGAATTTAGAGGTTTTGGTTAAACCTTTCAAAGGCCTGTTCCAGATCCACGATCAGGTCATCCACATCTTCCAGTCCCACATGCAGGCGAACAAGCGGGCCTTTGGCGGCCCATCCTGTGACCGTTCGGTAGCTGTCAATACCGTGATAGGTCAGAATCAGGCTTTCATAGCCGCCCCAGCTAAAACCCATTTTAAAATGTTTCATTCCCTCCATCATGGCGGTGGTGGCGGCTTCATAGCCCTGTTTTAATACAAAAGAGAACAGACCATTGGCACCGGTAAAATCTCGTTTCCAGATTTCGTGACCGGGGCAGCTCGCGAAGGCAGGATGGCGGATATGATCCACTTCGGGCCGCCCGTCCAGCCATTTGGCAACCTCAAACGCATTTTTCTCATGCTGTTGCAGGCGGATTTTCAGGGTGCGCAAGCCGCGCAGGGCGAGGTACGCATCATCGGGCGACAGGCAATATCCCATCTGATAAGACATGTCAAAAAGCTGTTGCATATGTTCCGCCCGGGCGGTGACGCATCCCGCCATGGCATCCGAATGGCCGACAATATATTTGGTCAGCGCATGAATGACAAGATCAACACCATGGTCAAATGCCTTGAAATGCAACGGCGTACCCCAGGTATTATCCATCATCACCAGAACACCGCGGGCATGGGCGGCGCGGGCGATGGCCGGAATATCCTGTATTTCCATAGTGACAGAACAGGGGGATTCTGTGAAAATAATCCGGGTGTTACCCCGTATCAAACCCGCAATATCAGGCCCGATCATAGGGTCGTAAAATGTGGTTTCAATGCCCAGCCTTGTCAGCATCTTGTTGACCAGCCCCCGGGTCGGCTCATACACCCCGTCCGCCATCAGGATATGATCCCCGGCACTGGCAAAGGACAATATGGCTCCGGTGATGGCGGCAAGTCCGGAGGGATAGAGAAAGCACCCCTCTGCCCCTTCCAGATCACACATTGCTTCCTCAAGGGCATAGGTGGTGGGATTGCCGCGCCGTCCGTAAGACAGCCCGCCTTTATGACGGTTGGCATTGGCGCGTTTCATGTCCTTCACCGTATCGAAGGTCAGGGTGGACGCATGATAAACCGGGGTATTTATCGCCCCGTGAGTATATTTTTTGTCGCGTCCGCTGGAGACAATGATGGTATCTTCTTTCATGGATTTAACTCACTGGTGTATCAGGATGGCTACCCCATTCGCTCCATGATCCGTCATAAAGCGCGATTTGCCGATGACCGATCAGATGCAGCCCAAGTAGCAATACCGATGCGGTAATGCCGGAGCCGCAACTGGTGACGACGGGGTTTTTCAGGTTCAGCCCGGCAGCCTCAAAAATGCTGCGGATTTCATCGGGTGATTTAAAGGTGCCGTCTTCCGGGTTCAGCAACATCCTGAAAAACACATTACAGCTTCCCGGTATCGACCCGCATTTCATATCGGCGCGTGGTTCGGGATCAGCGCCGGCAAAACGTCCCGGCGGGCGGGCATCGACCACCTGTTCCCGGCCAGTTTCAAGATTTTCCAGCATATGTTCAAGGTCACGGACCTTCGTCGTGTTAAAGCGGGCGGTGAAATGCCGCAGGCGGGGGATCGGGGGAATATCCTCTATGTCCAGCCGTTCGGTTTTCCATTTCTGGAAACCGCCGTCCAGTATGGCCACATCCCACAACCCAAAAGCCTTCAGCATGAACCACACCCGGGCCGCACTGCGCACGTCGCTATTATCATAGATAATCACCCGGTTGCCGTCACCAATGCCAAGCTTTCTCATGCAGGACGACATTTTTTCCGCACTCGGCAGCATATGGGGCAAAGGATTATCCAGATCACAGATTTCATTAATATCGAAAAATACCGCGCCGGGGATATGGGCCTCTTTATATTCACCAAGCGCATTACGCTCATCCCCCGGCATATGCCATGTGGCATCCACGATCCTGATATCCGGCGCGCTAAGATGTTCATTCAACCATTCGGTGGAAACAAGAGGCGGGACATGATCAGGCATATGGGTTCCTTTTTAAAGGTTAGCGGCTTATTATATTACAACCAGTCGGGATAGGGTAGCCCCTGTTCTTTTAAAAATTGCGGATTGAATATTTTGCTCTGGTAACGGGTACCATAATCACAGAGCAATGTGACAATGGTATGCCCCGGCCCCATCTCTTTGGCCAGCCGAATGGCGGCGGCCACATTGATGCCCGACGAGCCGCCAAGACACAGGCCTTGCATTTTCAACAGGTCGAAAATGATCGTCAGGGCTTCCGCGTCAGGGATCTGGTAAGCGTCATCTATGACCACATTTTCCAGATTGGCGGTAATTCTTCCCTGTCCGATGCCTTCGGTAATGGATGAACCCTCGGCCTTCAGTTCCCCATGCCTGTAATGATTATACAGCGCAGACCCCATGGGATCGGCAAGGACGATCCTGATATCTTTGTTGCGTTTTTTCAGGGCCAGTGACACCCCGCCCAGCGACCCGCCCGTCCCCACCGCACAGGTGAAGGCATCAACTGTCCCGTCCGTCTGGTGCCAGATTTCCGGGCCGGTGGTTTCCTCATGAGCATTCCTGTTGGCGATATTATCAAACTGATTGGCCCAGACCGCGCCCAGTTCCCCGGCCAGTCTTTCGGAGTAATGGACATAATTATTGGGATCGCGGTAAGGAACCGCCGGCACCAGCCGCAG
>NVTJ01000116.1 GCA_002401545.1 Alphaproteobacteria bacterium | reverse complement strand
GTCGGTCTTGCTTGTCCATATGATCCTCCTTGGAATAAGGGGGGATCAGGGACTTCTGCCCCGTTATGAGCGTATCCTATTGACTGTCTAGGTGAAGGGAAAAGGTCGGGCTTTGCAGGGTTCTGCAATCATACTCGACTATCTTATGCGCGGATTGAGCCACATTTGCCTTATCTAGCGGTGGTGCGTCGAAGAATAGGTGGCCTGTATATTACCAGCTGCATCATTCATATGGTACAACTGGTCCTCCCCAAGACCCGCCCGTCTCCCAATGGCATGGCGGTTCCGTATGAGCTTTTCATGGGCATGGGGGTCCAACACCCCGGACTCCCACCACGGCCCGTCTTCCACCGATTTTATCTCCATATCCTCAATCCTCGTCTTTGAATTTTTCCCAAGCTTCTTCGGCGGTAAGCACCCCTTCGTTATCGTCCTCACCGGCTTCGAGGTAGTCTTTCTTTATTTCCGCAAACTTTAGGCTGTGGGCCACGTTGGTGGTGATTACAGGGATCGTAGCGTACCACGGGAGCTTCTTATTGGCGTGCATCACCATGTAATCTTTAAACTCTATCCAATTCATAAACAGAAACTCAAGGTGTTCCCGTATCTGATCGTCGGAGAGTCCTTCCTCCCGCAACCTTTTCAGGATGGTTTTACAATTCCCGTAATTCCAACCAGTGGCATTGCCTAAAGGGTGGTCAGGGTCTGCGTCTTGCTGCGTACACCGTAGAAATTTGAACAAATCAGCGGCTGTCAGTTTCTTATCTATCCTCGGTGGTTTTTCCTTGAACGCTTTTTTTATATCAGCCGCTGACTTATTGGCTAGGGTCTTCAATTTTGGTACTACCCCTGTCTTTTTCGAAGGAGCTTTTTGTCCCGGCGACTTGTCGCCATGTACTTCATGTAACTCTTCCTGCTTATCTTCCTGTATAAGGAAGGGGCCATTTTGGCCCGTTTGAAGAGGCCATTTTGGCCCCTTTAGAAAAGTCTAATATACGAAGCCAGCAAGCGTGCATAATCCCAGACTTAAAAGGGTGGTAAGAGTGGACCCGTTCTATGAACCCTTTCCGTATCAGAGAGGCCAGTGCTTTTTTTATGGTGCGGTCCCCCCAAAGACAATTCCATTCTTCAATCAGTTCCTTGATGGTGCGGACAACCCACTTCTTCCCGTCTTTCTTTACCTGAGCTTTCGGCTGCCAAAAAACCAGATGCCGAAGAAGCCAAGCCTCTGGCCTGTTTTTTGTTACAACGTATGCATCTTCAAGAGTTAATTTACCGCTTGGCACAGGAATTTTCCATAAAAAAAAGATTCTATGCATACATGCTAAGAAAAATGTGTGGATTCAATGGCCTCTCTTCATAAGAAGACTAGCTGTTTAAATGTTAATTGTTGGGGGTGTGGTTTTTGGAGGCAAAGCGCGTTGGATGTTGTGGATCCTTCATTTACAACAATGCCCCTGCTGCATTGTCTATGAACATTTCTCCTGAACGGATGTAGCGTGACAGCATGGCATCGGAGGCGTGGCCAGTTTGTTGGCGGATTTTCCAAGAAGACACGCCAGCCATGGCGGCACTGGTGGCAAGGCCTGCCCGCAGGCTATGCCCGGAATAATGATCTGGAGATAGGCCAATTGCTGCGACCCTTGCTTTGATGATGCGTGATACTGCATCACCAGACAGGCGTTGGTCCGCAATGTTGCCGTGCCGGTTTATGGGGCGATAGATGGGCCCTCTGTCTATGCCAGCCTGTTCTAACCAGTCATGCAGGGCCATCACAGGGCACCAGCGACTTCGCCCAAAGGGGATGCCAAGCTTGCGCCCCTTATTGTCCTGATCAGTCTTGGAGTGCCTGATGGTAATCACCAGACCTTGGCGCACTTCTTCAATATCTTCCACATTAAGTGCCACCAGCTCTGCACGGCGAAACCCTCCTGCAAAGCCCATCAATAACAAGGCCCGATCACGCTGGGCTTTTAGCCCATCATCCAGGACAGTCATGATTTTTGTGAGTTCTTCTACCAGCAGGGGCGATGAGACCCGCTGAGGGGTCCCATGGGTGCGTTTGATGCCACGCATGGTAGCTTTGATTAACGCAGAGCCCACCGGGCTTTGTAGGCCCTTTGAGACGTGAGCTTTCGCAATGGATGCAATACGTCTGCACAAGGTCGAGACCGCAAGTGTTCCAGCGTGTTCTGCAAGATAATCTGCCACCATGGCATCTGTGGCGGGGATGGTACCGCCCCAGTGCAGAAAATGAGCTAGATCAGACCTGTAGGCGCGCCGTGTGTTCTGTGAGACTGAGGCCCGGATATATTCTGATGTTTGAAGATTGCAGATATGCGAAATGTTAGAGCAAGCTAATTCAATGGATTCTGACGAAGACGGTTTATGAGAATTCTGAACCCTCATCACCATTAGCCCCTGATGCCTAAGATCAAATTTCGTAAAATGGTGCGATGGCATTGGTCGGTGGCATGACAGGAGCAGAGCAGGGTGATGTCTTCGCCATTTTCATGTCGGTGTTTGAGAGCGGTAATTAATCTTGTCTGGGTTTCCATCTCCGAAATGTACTGATCTCGCCAGCTTCCAAACAGCAAAAGTGGGTCGCAACTTTTTAATTGATACTGCGCTTTGACCCAGTTTAACAATTGAGAAGAGGGGGCAAGTTCAGGAAGCCATTGGGTAAACTGATCACGGGAGCAGCCCCGAGGCCAATAGCGCATGACCAGAAGCCGGGTTCCATCATGAGGCTCTGGATAAAGGCGGCAATGTTTCTTTATATAAATGCTCATACGGGCCACAGGAAAGTTATAATTGAATCTTGAAGAATTATAACATATGAGCAGCGCAATGAACACAGAAATAGCAATAATAACAGTATGTTATTCGTGTTATGGAGCTAGGCCCACCCAATATGAACGCTCTGGCTTATACCTGTGGTTTTGAAGGCCTTACCCTGTACAAAAATTGCGTATTTTTAGTGTGGGTTTCATAAAATAGTGCATTTATTCAACTCGTTATGGGAATGAACATATAAGAGGTTCAGAGTTGTTGGTTGATTGAATGTCGATTTTAACGGCAGGTTTGGCAATTTCACCTTTTCACATTCAAAGGGAAATCTTCCTTAATTTGGGCAACCATTTTCCTTAGACTGTCTTCCAGCCATGCCTCTTTAAACTCCTGCTTCAAACTTGGCCCAAGGCGCATTAGTACGCGGCGCACCGTTTCTGGGTGCCATTGTGCGTCTCGTGCTGTGGGTATTCCTTTAGCATTTAACGCTGCGGCCAATGCTTTTGGGCCCATTCCCTTCCCACTCCTCGCGGGCAGCATGGTCTCAATGATTATTGGGCGTAAGCTTTCAGCATATTCTTGCGCGGCCCGTTTGTTGCTTTGGGCAAGCACAATTTCGTAAGGCCCGCGTTTTGGTATTTGCTTCTTGCCCGAGGCCATGTCGATTTTCTCTAGTCCAGTCCATTGCAATTGATTGTAAGGGGACCGCTCACTTCTTCCCCAAAAATCGGTATGGATATATTTATATAGGGCCCGGTGAACTGTTATGGGGTTGAGAGTGCATTTGTGGGAACTTGCCGCTTCCTGCTCAAGTTGGATGGACTCAACCTTTGTAAGGCTCGGCGCTATGGTTGCCCGTCTGATAAGGCCAGTTTTAGCGTTACTCTGCTTTGTACGCCTCACAGCCTTTCAGCCCAAATTTGTACTCGTCCTCCAATACATTCCACAAAGTCCCATCTTTATTGAACAAAACATCGTATAATTTTGGACCGGTATAGCCTCCATAAGAATTTTTGGCATTTACCGCTACCTGTCGTGCCCAGCCCGCAAAGGTAAGTTTTCTTTGTGATCCACGTAAGACGAAGGTATGGCATTGAACTTTTATGAAGTCTGAAACGTAGCTATATTTGGCGCTTGCAGGGTCTTTCAAAACTAGGTCAAAATACGCCTTTGTTTGCTCGGCATAATTTTCAGGGGGTTCGCCAAAATCAAAATTTTCTGGCAATGTTTCATTCGGAACGGTAGCGCAACCACTTACTAAAAAAGCTAACCCAAAAACTGTTCCCAAGAATTTTACCCTTAAGCCCATAACGTTCTCCCTTCTGATTTCTCCAAGCGTTTGTAGAAGTTTACTTCTATTATTGATCGTAACTTAATGCACAATTTAAGCAAGAGGAAAAACTAAAAGTGCGCTTCATTGAAAACCTCTTCTTTAAGCTTGACGTTAAGTCATGGCAGAAGAACTCAAACAGCATGTTGCAGCGGCAATCCGGGCGGCCCGGAGAGCCAAGGGACTTACCCAGGAACAACTGGCAGGGCAGGTTGAGCGCACGCCTGAGAGCTTAAGCAATATTGAGAGAGGCAAGGCCTTACCATCCATAGATACCCTTATGGCCTTAAGCGTGGCATTGGGTGTCACTCCTGCCAGCCTACTGCCTGTTGATACCAATGCTTTCAGGCGGTCTCAGAGCACCCTACGCAAGGAGCAAGAGATCATGCAAATGATCCATGCGATGGATGAGTCCACACTAGAAATTGCCAAAATCCAACTTTCAGCGTTGAGAAACGTCCGAACCTGATTTTCAACATTTTCTGGCAGGCATGATGCCTGAACCGGGTTTACGCGCCTGATGGTTTCTGATTCAAAGAATCAGGAGGAACGGTCATGGCTTTGCCAAAGAAGTTGCGGCTTCGCATTGTTAAACTGGTCTCGTCCGGTGTGTCGCGAAGAGAGGCCGCGCGACAACTGGGTGTGAGTGCCAGTTCTGCCATCCGGATTGTCAAACAAGCCAAGACGCTGGGCCACGTAGACGTTAAAAAACCAAAGAAGCGCAAAAGCAAACTTGATCCGTATCGGGTCGATATCTCTGGCTGGCTTAGCCAATGGCCAATCCTTAAATATTCTGACTTATGTCTTCTCTTGGCATTAGAGCGCGGTCTGCAGGTTCCTTCTTCAACCCTGTATGACTGGCTGCGTAAGAATGGCTTCCCCTCTGGTGGGTTTTTCGTGGCGCCAAAGTGACGTGATAACCAGACTGCTCAGACCTCACTGTCGCCGTATTGGCAACCAAGGTGGTGATTCAGGCTAAACCGGAGGCCACCCCCTAAAGGGGCATCATGGCGTAGCGGTTGAGGTTTTGGATAACATCAAGAACTAAAAGGGTGAATTCCGATATTTTGGCCAGCTAAAACCGGTGACAAAAGTATCCAAATTTCACGATAAGCGTAGATGGCTATCCTTTAGGCTTTATCCTCAGCTCGTTTTTAACATTTTCTGGAAGGCGAAGGTCAAGCTTTGCTACCCAGTTCCAAAGCACGGCAATATCGCTCCCCGAACCATAATGATGGGCTGCCTCAGAGCTGCTGTGTCCCATGATGAACTTCTGCTCGCCTTCAGGTACCGTCGCATTACGAAGGGCATCTTTAAAGCCATGACGAAAACTGTGCGCTACAAGGTGTGGGTCCGTCAGGCCAATTCTATCAATGTACCGGCCTAACCATTTTGAATAATAACTGCTAACCTCAGCTTTTGAGATGATTTGCCTAAACAGCCGGTCCTTGGGTTTAGACTTCTGGCGTTCTTGTACAAACTCAAGGAAGCCAAATTCTATAAGATCAGGATGGATGGGGACAAACCTATCTGAAACGTCTGCCTTGAGTTTAATTTTCTCATTGTCCAGGTCAAAATATGGGGTTTCCGTATCAATTTTTACATCGTCTGCCGCAATCTGAAGCGGCTCTGCCAACCGCATGCCGGTATAGAAGAGCACCAGGGGCATCCAGTAAAAATCGTCCTTCAGCACGACCTTGCCCGGCATATAGCGACGCTTGGCGCTCTTAAAGCCTCTGTACATGGGTGAGGAAAAGAGGGTGCCTAACTCCTCAGCCGTGAATGGCCTGCGCTGTATGCTTTTGGGCGTCTTCTTGACCTTGATCGTAACGCCCGTCCCAGGAACGCTATGGATGGCCCCAACGCTCAATAACCAGTTTATAAAAGTCTTTGCTGTATCCAGTTTCTTTTTAGCGGTTTTAGCGCCTATACGCTGCTCAGGGATGCTGGTTTGGGCTTCCTTGAGGGGAATGCCCGTTTTGGTATGAAGGCGCAGCTGCGAGACGGTGTTCTTGAAGGCGATGACATGCTCCACCGTGATGGCCCTTACATCGGTGTTGGACCCAAGTAATTCCTCAAACCATTTAAGGACACCAATTTTTTCATCACGGGTTTTTTCCGTCCAGTCTCCATCTTCAAGATACTGCTTGATCCGATCGGCCACAATGCCGCCAGAACCCGGTTGAAGGTTCTGTGGGGTTGAGGGTGTAGAAGCGGTTGGGGGTAGGGTGGTCGGTGCGGTCAGGGATGGACTTGCGGTGAATTGCAAGTCGGTTTCAGCAAACAACGGGTCTTTTGGCAGATAGTCATCCAATGTCGTTTTCTGTCTGTGTAGAGTGTAATGTGCATATTCACGCTGGGCTCTGGCTACTCCCTCCAGAACGGTACGTTGTTGCGTCGGCGGCAATGCCTCAAATTCCGCCCCAGTGTCCCTGACAAGGCGATGGGCTGTGTTCTTGGTCTCATCGTTAAAGATAAAGGTTTCAATTTGATCGGTGAGCTCAGATACCTCTTCGTCCCCCAGGGTGCTCTGGTATTCTTGTTCCAGCTTATTGTAGTCGGGATGCACGGGTGGCGGCAGGGCATGGTTTTTCACCAAAGATTGGAAAAACTCCCTGATGAGAGGCTTGATATGTTCAGAATCCAGCGTCTTCATGGTGCGGATCATATCGCACAGCTCTTCAAAGGCCAGAGAGGCCCGCAAGGTTCGCCTGCGCGCTGTGGT
>NVTJ01000003.1 GCA_002401545.1 Alphaproteobacteria bacterium | reverse complement strand
CGACTGATGTCACTTGGGAAAGCGGTCGCTGTCTTTAGCAGCTTTACCTTCATAAGCCGGATATTGGGGTTTGTCCGGGATATTTTGTCGGCGTCTATTCTGGGGGCGGGAATTGTGGCTGATTGTTTTTTTGTCGCCCTGAAACTGCCCAATTTTTTCCGCAGACTTTTTGCCGAAGGGGCGTTCAGCGCCTCTTTTGTACCCGTATTCACCGCGACCCTTACTCAAGGCGGCAGGGAGGAGGCGCTGAGCTTTGCCGAAACAGCCTTTTCCAGCCTGATCGTGGTGCTTCTCATTCTGGTGGCGGTGATGGAGATATTCGCGCCGGGGGTGATTTATATTCTGGCGGGGGGGTTCAGTGATGATGAGGCCAAGTTTCAACTGGCCGTTGTCCTGACCCGTATTACCTTTCCGTTTCTTCTGTTTATCAGTCTGGTTTCCCTGCTCGGGGGGGTGCTTAATGCGCTGGGTAAATTTTCGGCAACGGCGGCCACCCCGATCATCCTCAATCTCTGCATGATTTCGGCGCTGATTTTCTTCTCGGATCAATTTGATACCCCCGCCCATTCTCTGGCTCTGGCGGTATCTGTTGCGGGCATCATTCAGTTGATCTGGTTGTATCTTGCCTGTCGGCGCGTTGGCTATAAAATCAGAATTGTCCCGCCGCGCATGACCCCCAAAGTGAAAGAGATGTTGCTTATTATGATGCCGGCGGCTTTGGGTGCGGGTGTAATACAGATCAACCTGATGCTGGATATGATCATTGCCTCACATCTGCCGGACGGTTCCATTTCATTTCTGTTTTATGCCGACAGGCTGAACCAGTTGCCCATCGGGGTGATCGGGGTGGCGTTGGGCACGGTGTTGCTGCCGCTGCTGGCGCGCAATATTGCCGAAGGGGACGAGGAACAGGTCAGCTATAATCAAAACCGGGCCATTGAGCTTGGGCTGTTCCTGACCATTCCGGCAGCGGTTGCCTTTATGATTGTGCCCCATCAGCTCATTCATGTTTTGTTTGAGCGCGGCGCCTTTACAGCCGATGACAGTTGGCAGACGGCTTATGCGCTGATGGCCTATGCGGCGGGACTTCCGGCTTATGTATTGGCGAAAGTATTCAGTCCGGGTTATTTTGCCCGCAAAGATACCAGAACGCCGGTGAAATTTGCCATGGTTGCCCTTGCTGTGAATATGACCTTGAATTTGATCCTGATGCAGTATTTTGCCCATGTGGGGCTGGCGATGGCGACGGCCATATCGGCGTGGCTTAATGTGGCTATGTTGTCCGGTGGACTGGTGCGGCGGGGGCATTTCAGCTTTGATAGCAAGGTTCTTATACGCGTTGCAAAATACCTGCTGGCCAGCGGGATTATGGCGGTGGTCATATGGCTGACTTCCGGTCAGATAAGCGACATGATGAGCGGCAATATGGCGGTAAAAGTCTCAGGTCTTCTGATTGTGATATTCGCCGGGATTGGCAGTTACCTGTTGATGATATTTATCACGGGAGCCATGAAAATACAGGACCTAAAGGCTATTTTCAGAAGAAAAAAATCCGGCTAGATTCTCACTAAGTCCGGTTAGAAGGGATTGTAAGGGTGAAAATCCTTCGTGAGGTTTCAGGGTTTTCTCATCCATATACAAGGCGCGGCTGAACTCAAGCTGCAGCGCGTTTCGATTGTCTGCCGGCTGGCCATAGGTCTGGGTATTGAAGCCACCGGCATAGGGGATGTTATAAGTGACTTTCAGGCCATGATTTGTGAAATAATTTGCTACAAGCTGTGTCACCCTTTCGCGGCAACTGCCATTAAAACAATTTCCAATGATGAGGTCCGGCTGTTGTGTGTTTGAAAGTCCGGAATTGACGAATTCGTAAGATGGCATGGAATGGCAATCGAGCAGGAGATAAAAACCATGACTTTGGTGACATTGATCAAGCAGGTTGCCCAAAGCGTGGTGAACCGGGCGATAAATCATATCCAGCCTGTGATTGATTTCTGCACCGGGTAGCTTGTCCCGGTAAATCTCTTGCCCCTGATAGGATTTCCGGGAAAAAATTCCAAAGCCCAATCTAACCTTGCCGGTTCTTTCGAAAGTGTTTTTCTGATCTGGGATATGGAACATTTCAGGATCTATTTCATGGCAGGAACGGTTGGTATCCACATAGGTACGGGAATAGTTGTTGACGAAAACGGTCGCCCCGAAAAGAGGCGTATTCCTGATCAGCCGGTCAACCAGAACATCGCCCGAATAATGGAGCAGGACGGGGTCGATGGAAATTTGCTGCAGAAATTCTTCTGGCAGACAGGTGCCGCTATGGGGGCTGTTAAAGACAATGCCATTGGGCTTGCTCTTTGGCGGGAATATTGAATAGGGCTGCATCATATCTATATGTCTGGTGGATAAAATATTAGTTTAGCGTAATAAATGTCGGGAAAAAGAAAATATATTAATTATTTATTGAATTGTTTATACTTGGTGCGTTATTAAAAATATAACACAGGGCAAGAGCCCTGGAATGGACATGTTACATAGGGTATGGGCTGTGCCGCGTATTTTGCTAGCTGAAGATGATGATATGATGAGAGGTTTTTTAACCAGATCTCTTGAAAAAGCGGGTTATCAGGTTGTATCTGTAAGCTCGGGAACGGATGCGCTGCCTCTGCTTGCCGGTGGCGGGTTTGATTTGCTGCTGACGGATATTGTGATGCCGGGGATGGATGGTATTGAACTGGCCCGCCGGGCGACAAAAATGCAGCCCCGGTTACATGTCGTGTTCATTACCGGATTTGCCGCTGTTGCCATGGATAAGGCGAAAGATCGTCCGGCAAATTCCAAAGTTTTGCAAAAACCCTTTCATCTCAAAGATATGGTTGATGAGGTAGACAGGCTATTCAGTGAGGTTGTATAAGAATCTGACGATTGTATTCCGGTTGCGTTTGTTTCTTTAAATCCGTGAGGCGTCATGCTGTGAATAAAATGTCTATATTGCTCATCGAAGATACCGTGCCACTGGCTGAAATATATGTGGAATATCTGCAGGAGGAAAATGCTGAAATTATTCCTGTAACAACCGGTGATGAAGCTTTTTCATATTTGTCAGACCACACCCCCGATATTATATTGCTGGATATGAATCTGCCTGATGTGGACGGTATGGATATTCTGAAATATGTTTCAGACAGGGGCTTGAAATGCAGCGTTATTATTATTACCGGCTATGGGGCCGTATCACGTGTGGTCGAGGCGATGCGTCTGGGTGCTTTTGAGTATCTTCAAAAACCGTTTGATCAGGGCCGTCTGGTCCTGACGGTTCGCAATGCCATGGAACGCATGTATTTGCGTCAGATGGTCGATAGCTACAAGAGCCAATTAGGCATCACTGAATATCACGGTATGCTGGGCAGTTCGCAAGTCATGCAGACGGTTTACGATACCATTGAAAATGTTGCGTCAAGTTCGGCCACGGTTTTTATTACCGGGGAAAGTGGCACCGGCAAGGAGCTTTGCGCCCAGGCGATACATAATATAAGTACGCGTGGACATCGGGAGATGGTGATTTTAAACTGTAGCGCCATTCCAAAAGACCTGATGGAAAGCGAGATATTCGGCCATGTGAAGGGGGCCTTCACCGGGGCAATTGCGGACCGGCAGGGGGCTGCGGAAAGAGCGGATGGCAGCACATTGTTTCTGGATGAAATTGCGGAAATGGATATTAACCTGCAGTCAAAATTACTCCGGCTGATCCAATTCGGCACTTACCAGCGGGTGGGTAGCGCCAAAACCTGTAAAGTTGATATCCGCTATATCTGTGCCACAAACCGTGATCCGTTGAAAATGGTTAAAGAGGGACGGTTTCGGGAGGATTTATATTATCGTTTGAATGTCATTCCGCTTAAATTGCCTTATTTACGGGAACGGGGGCGGGATAAACTGGATATAGCTCTGAACTTCCTGAGGAAATTTTCCGAGGAAGAGAATAAAAGTTTCAAAAATTATTCACCACAGGTAGAGGATGTCATTCTGCGACATGCCTGGCCCGGAAATATCAGACAGTTGCAGAATATCATTCGCAATGTTGTTGTGCTTAATGAGGGCGAGCAGGTGGAAATAGATATGCTGCCAAGGGATTTCCTGGACAGCCTTGTTGATGATGATGACCATAATAACATAAAAATAATTGTGGATAAAAAACCGGACATCGGGGCTATCCGCCCCCTGTGGCAAACAGAAAAACAGGTGATCGAGGAAGCCATAGAAATATGCGAGGGCAATATTTCCCGTGCGGCGGCCTATCTGGGCATTAATCCGTCAACGATTTACCGAAAATTGAAATCCTGGCCAAAAGAAGAAAAGGACTTGAAATAACATGTCTGATGCGCGTATTGCAGACCATACTCTTCCCCTGACGAAATATCTGAAAGATTATAAAACACCGGATTTCCAGATTGAACGCGTTGATCTTGACTTTGATCTGCATGATGGCGTGACCCATGTCACGGCGAAGTTGGCTGTCAAACGTGCGATAGCGGGACATGCGCCATTAAAGCTCGCCGGTCATAATATGACCCTGAAATCTATTACCATAGACGGGATTGAATTATCCAAAGACCGCTATCAAGTTTCTGATCATTATCTGATAATTAATCAGGTTCCGGGTCAGTTTGAGCTTGTCATTGAAAATGACATTGATCCGGGCCGCAATACGGCGTTGGAAGGGCTGTATATTTCCAAAGGCATGTATTGCACCCAATGTGAGGCCGAAGGCTTTCGCCGGATCACCTATTTCCTTGATCAGCCGAATATCATGGCCATTTACCGGGTACGCATAGAGGCCGATAAAGCCGCCTTTCCCATATTACTGTCCAATGGCAATAAAACTGATGAGGGTGACCTGTCAGAAGGCCGGCATTTTGCGGTCTGGGATGATCCATACCCAAAACCAAGTTATCTGTTTGCGCTGGTCGCCGGTGATCTGGAATGTCTGGAAGACCAGTTCACCACCCGGTCCGGCGCTCAGGTAACGCTGCGTATATTCGTTGATCAGGCTGATCTGGATAAATGCCCGCACGCCATGGAAAGTCTGAAAAAGGCCTTTCTCTGGGATGAGCAGGTTTACGGACTGGAATATGACCTTGAGATATTCAATATCGTTGCGGTCAGTCATTTCAACATGGGGGCCATGGAAAATAAAAGCCTTAATATCTTCAATACCAAATGTGTTCTGGCCAAGCCCGAAACGGCGACGGATGCCGATTTTGCCGCCGTGGAAGCCGTGGTTGCCCATGAATATTTCCATAACTGGACCGGCAACCGTGTGACCTGCAGGGACTGGTTTCAGCTTTCCCTGAAAGAGGGTCTGACCGTATTCCGGGATCAGGAATTTTCTGCTGATATGGGATCACGGGCGGTCAAGCGTATTGAAGATGTGCGTATCCTGCGCCAGCATCAGTTTGCCGAGGACAGTGGCCCCATGGCCCATTCCGTGCGCCCGGACAGCTATATGGAAATCAATAATTTCTATACGGTGACGGTTTATGAAAAAGGTGCCGAGGTGATCCGCATGATCCATACCCTGCTGGGGGCGGAAAAATACCGTAAAGGTATGGATCTCTATTTCATACGTCATGACGGGCAGGCGGTGACCTGTGATGATTTTGTGGCGGCCATGGAGGATGCCTCCGGCGTGGACCTCGCCCATTTTCGCCTGTGGTATTCTCAGGCAGGGACGCCTGAAGTTACTACATCGCACAGCTATGACAGCGATGCTGAGAGCTTAACACTGTCTTTCAGCCAGTCTATTCCCGATACAGCGGGTCAAAAGAATAAAAAGCCCATGCATATTCCCATGAGCGTTGGACTGATAGGACCGGACGGGAAAGATATTCCCCTTCAGCTTGACGGCGAAAATGCCCCTATGGATAACAATGGCACGCGAATGCTAGACCTGGCAGAGGCGGAGCAGAGCTTCACGTTTGTTGGGGTTAAGGACAAAGTCGTGCCGTCTGTCCTGCGGGGTTTTTCGGCTCCTGTGAAAGTGAAAAGCGACCTCAGTCGTGCTGACCGCCTGTTTCTGCTCGCCCATGACAGTGACAGTTTTAACCGTTGGGAAGCGGGACAGAATATTGCGACCAGTATTATTATGGCGCTGGTGGATGATATTGCTGCGCATAGGGAATTGTCCCTTGATAAAGAATTTTCCGCCGCGATGGGGCGGGTTCTTGCCGATCCTGATCTGGACAATTCTTTTAAAGCGGAGGTGCTGAGCCTGCCGAGCGAAGCCATTCTGGGGCAATATCGCTCACCTGTGGCAGTGGATGCCATACATCAGGCGCGGGATTTTGTCAGCCGTACTCTGGCAGAAGAGCATAGTGATCAGTTCAGGGCGGCGTACCATGCCTGCAAGACGGGCAAGCCGTATGCTTTCACACAGGATGCGGCGGCGGATCGGCGGCTGAAAAACCTGTCCCTGTCTTACTTGATGAAATTGGATGACCGGGAGGTTTTTGACCAATGCCGGGAACAATTTGATGCGGCGGATAATATGACCGATGAGATTGCAGCCTTATCCTGCATGGTCAACAGCAAATTTACCGAGCGGGAAGATGCCATCCAGCATTTTTATGATAAATGGCACCATGATGATCTGGTGCTGGATAAATGGTTTGCGGTGCAAAGTTCCGCCGCCAGACCTGAGACACAGGACAGGGTGCGGGAATTGATTTTGCATAAGGATTTTGATCTGGCAACCCCGAACCGGGTGCGGTCGGTGGTTGGCCCATTCTGTGGCCTGAACTTAACCTGTTTCCACGAAAAGTCGGGCCGGGGTTATGCGTTTTTGGGTGATATGATCAAAAAACTCGATCCGATAAATCCGCAGATAGCGTCTCGTCTGGTACAGCCTTTGGGTCGGTGGAAATACTATGATCAAGCCCGTCAAAATCTTATAAAGGCTACCTTGGAGCGAATTTTAAACCTGCCCAATCTGTCTGAAAACACCTATGAGATTGTGTCAAAAAGTCTGCTCTAAAAATGCAGCAACAAGCTGATCACCGGGCCGGAGCCACCGATGCTGTTGCCGGATAATTTCAGGCGGTATTCAACCGTCAGGTCAATATAACTCCTGAAGGCTTCATATTTTGTATCGTTGAAATAGTATCTTATGTTAAGTCCCGGACCGGCCTCAATCAGACTGGCTTCATGAAAGCTGTCTTTTTGCCAACTGGTGAGGGCACTCACGCGGGGCTGCAGGACCAGTCCCTGGGCCACTGTCATGCTATAGCCACCTGTGACCTGAGAGGTCAGGAAAATATCCGGGTCGGCAGGATCAATCAGGGCCGCGTCCAGATACAGGCTATAGCTCCACCATCTTGTTTGATCTTCCTGGTAATCAGTGCCGTGATCCCGCGAATAGCCCGCCCGCAGCATCCAGTCATTACGGGCGAAAGTGCCGACCTTGAGTAGGCGTTCCGCAGACAGGACCAGGTTATGACCGGAAAGTGGTTTTAGGCGTAGTCCAATACCAGCCTGGTAACTGTCTGGATCCAGCTCAAGTCGGTCCTGTTCCATGCCCGATAAGAAACGCGCATAAATCTGGAATTTTCGTCCCTTGTCAAAGCGAATTTTCTCCGGTTGATAACTGAGTTCTATGCCAGCCTGAGACTGGGTGAGGTCGGCTCCTAACTGTCGGGTATCAGAGGATTCATCACGGTAGATGACATAACCATTCATTTCAAAACGGTTTTCCAACTGTTCCACCTCGCGCCTTAAGGTGAAGGGTGCCGCCTCACCGTCATATTGGTCGATGGCTGATCTAAAATTTCTTGCAGCCTGTGAATTCTGCCCGGTCTTTTTATAGGCATAGGCCAGTTGTAAGCGCAGGTCGGGATTATCCGGGGAAACCTTTAAAGCGCGTTCAAAATACGTGATTGCCGTTTTATAATCAGTTTCATCATAGGCGTCATACCCTTGTTTAGCGGCATGGCGCCAGTTTTCTTCGGGCGATTTTTTTATCTTATCCGGCTTTGGTCCCAGCACCTGAGATGATGGGGTAATGGTTTTATTCCCTTGTGGTTCTTTTGTTTTCTGCAGTGTCTTGTGGTGTTGGATCGGTCTTGCTTTTTTAAGGCTTTCCGGTGGGGTATGGGACGCTATTGTTATGATTTCTTGTGGAATTTTCTTTGGCGTTAGTTTTACCGTTAATATTTCACGGGCAACCGGCATGTTGATTTTCTCCCGTGCCGCCATTTCAAGATACGGGTAGGCCCTAAAATAGGCTTTCTCTTCTCTGGCATAATCCGTCAGCATGAACAGCCTGAGCGCCAGAAGAACCCCTCCGAAGCTCAGAAATAATAGCAACAGAAACTTAACTCTGATGCTCATACTGTATTTTCTGAAGTTTAAGAATGTCTGATAATTGCCGGTCTGTGATATGGCCTTTCTCAATGAGTATTTGCCCAAGCCTGTGACCATTTATTTTCTGGGCTGACAGGGCACGTCGTAGAATATCTATGGTTAATATATTGTTATGCAATAACAATTCTCCCAGTTTCTTGCGGTAAGGGGTGAGTTGCTTCAGGTCAGGGAACATATGATCTGTTTTATCCCATATGAGGGCTGTGGCAAAAAACAGATGGCCGCTATAAAGATATATCGCCCGGTGAGTGGCCATGAAATTCAGTATATTGCCCCATAATTGCCGTGGAAATGACAGCAGCGCCGGTAAAGAACCGTAAATCTGATAGGTAAAATAAATCCTGTGCAGGGCGCGACTGATCAGAAAGAACAGATTTGCCCATAGCAGATATTCAAGTATATCGCCGCGCCGAACTAATGGTGGATAGTGGTATCCGTCGGGATATAGCCATTCGACAAACCAGACAAACAGGATATTCAGCAGGATAAAATAAGCGGCGATGGATAATTGTGCGGTGAGGATGGCCTTTCTGTCGCGAAACAGGGCGTATTTCATGGCCGGGGAGCCGTGCCATTTCTGATTCCGCCAGCCCTGAAAGGCAATGCCCATGAGCCAGCGGCTTTTCTGGCGTACGACGGCCCCTATGCTGTCAGGGAAGAATTCGCGGGTTGCAATGATGTCACCCGATCCGGCATTAAACCGGGCAAAGATCAGTTTGAGATTGTGTTTTTTCAGTCGCAGCGCCAGATCATAATCCTCGGTCAGGTTTTTGGTGTCAAACGGGGCCGCGGTATGATTTTTACTGATGAGGACTATTGCCTGTCGGCTGAGGGCGGTGCCAACACCGGCGGATGGTACATGGCCGGTCAGGCTTTCCCGAACCACCATCTCCTTGATATGGTTTTCGGCAAACTCATCCTGATAATGTCCCCCGGTCAGATCATACCATGGCCGTTCCAGCGGGATGACGGGAATCTGCACCATATCCTTGCGCGGGATCAGGTGATTATAGAGTTTTAATTCTAGCGGATGAATGATGTCTTCCGCATCATGAAGGACAAATCCGGCAAATTCAACTCTGGCTTTACGCTCAAAATCAAAAATATTCTCACAGATATGGTTCAGGCAGTCTGCCTTGCTGGTCGGGCCGGGTGAGGGCAGAAGGGTGATATGCAAATTGGGATATTGGGGCAGTAATTCTTTTATTTTAGTTATGGTCTCAGGATCATTGGGATAACAGCCTGCAAAAATATGATAATTATGGTAATTATAGCTGGAAAATGTATTTTTTAACATGGACTGAATGACGGCGGCTTCTTGCCACGCGGGAACCATGATGGCGAAGAATTGTTCTTTTTTTGTCAGAATATCTTCTGCCTGAAAGGGCCGGTATTTGCGGTAAATGAAGATTTTTCGTCTGATTTGATAAATGATATAATAGAGATCAACAAAGGCATCATCAATATTACTCAGGAGGATCAGCAATGCCGTTACGAAAAATGCCAGTTTCAGAAAAAACAGATAGTTGGTGAAAATATCTAATATTATATATTCTCCCTGATAGACAAGCATTTGTAATAGCGGGCTAAAAGCTTATTTTTTATTTTCGGGTTAGTATATATTATCTATGTCGAAATGGCTACTTTCTTAATATAGGCAACTTAAATCCAGAGACCCATGATTGTACCACCATACTATTTGTGCGTGTGAATTGAGATGATGAAAGCTGGGGTTATTATTTTTTCTTGCGGCGTCGATAGGCGGTAAAGCCCCAACCCAACCCAAATAATGCCAACATAGGAGGTGCTGAAATATTCACAATATAAAGTGTCATTTCATCTGCCGCAGATAAGGGAACACCATTATTTGTCACCGTAATATTGTTATAATCAAAAGGGTCGCCATGATATATGACGAGCAACTCAAAGATAAAGGTTCCCAGATCAGGAAAATTGGTGCCTGCGAAGGGGAACAGACCTGCGTTATTTGCGATCACATTATCTAATATTAAATCGTCATCATCATCACCGCTTAAGCCAATAGTGCCGCCACCATCAAGATGCAGCACCCAACTGATATCAAAAAGGTCATCAAAGAGATCGTCGCCTAATACACCTTCAATGTCGCATAGTGATATTGAAGCTAACGTTGAGGCACAGCCATCCAGAGTGAAATCATTTCCAAGAGATATGGTTTGATCCTCCCCAGCATCGGCAAATAGTAGTATCGGATCATCAACAGGCGGATCATCAACAGGCGGATCATCAACAGGCGGATCATCAACAGGCGGATCATCAACAGGCGGATCATCAACAGGCGGATTTGTCCGGGACAGTGTTGTCCGACCGCCAAAACCATCCAGGGTCTGGGCGTTTGGCCCCAAAGCTGAACGTATGTTGGGGTTGACAAAAAACTGGTTGAATGTTTTTGCCGTAAAATCATTATTGAAGACGCGGTTAGCGGTGTCGATACCACCCGGAGCAAGGTTTTCCAGCATGGCAAAAAGCTGTTCATTCAGCTCATTTTCCATATTGCTCATATCGACGGGGGATAGAATAATGCCAACGATATAAGTCTCCAGCTTGTCATCGGACTCAAATTTCATGGTGATCGCTTCGCCGTCACTTTTGACCAGTGTGGTAAGCAGCCACCCACTGACATCATTTTTCTGATCAAAACCAAGGCTGACAGGAGCCACATCCGAAGGATTTTCACGGTTGCCGGCTTCCCCCGTAAGGCTTACGCCGTTGGCGGATAGTCTGGCCCATTGGGGATTGCCTGTTTTTGCCGTATCTATAACGCGTAGCTGATGACCGTTGACACCGAACCTGTCCCCAAACGGGTGGGAAACGGGTTTTCCTGTTGGCAGCGGGCTTGTGAAGATATACAGCCGGAAACTGCCTTTTTCCATTTCAGGGATGCCGAACGCGCTGACATTGAGAATCCCGTCTTTGAGAAAATCATTTTCCTTTGAGGCTTCCAGTGCCAAAAGGTTCGTGCCTTCAATATTTCCACTTGCCGGGGTAATACGGATAAACCCGCGGTGGGGAATTTTTTTGCTGGGGCCAAAATCCCAGCCAATATCACCAAAGCTCAGACCAAAGTCAGAAACGGAAGAAAAGGGTACAGTGTATGCGGATGTGGCAGCTCGGGCAGCGGCATCAATAACCCTTGCTGCCGCCTCCTGAAGGCTTCTGCTGTTTCCAACGAGGGCGGATTCGCCAAGGTCTTTCAGTATTCCAGAGGCAAGGTCAGTGATTTTATCAGGTTGTCCGGTGGAACTGTCAAAATATTGCTGTAGAACTTTCAGGGATTCTTCCGCGCCGTCTATGGCCGCGTTAACCGCATCCTCGCGGGTGATTTTTTCTATCTTTTGCGGGATAATAAGTTGGTTGTGTGAAGGAGGTGTGGCTATTTCTGTTTCAGAATAGGCGGGTCCCTGTGGCACCAGAGCCGGGGTTATTTTCCGGGTGCCTATCTGTGTGATGCTGCGCCGTGGTTCATCTCTGTCTTCAGGAAGTGCGACAATGATACCCGTCGTGCTGGCCAAGGCCGTCTTGTCATCCGGGGTCAGAAGGTCGATTTGATCCTGCAGTGCTTTTTCCGTCGCATCATTATCAATGAAATCATTATAGACCCAAGTGCTCAGAGCAAGCGTACTCACCACAGCCAATAATTTGTATTTTAATTCCATTAACCCTTGCTCGTCGTAATATAACGCTTGTTTGGTCTATTCTAATATTCAAGACATTAAAATGCTGATAATAATCAAGGTTAATAATGCATTAAACAACAGCACTCAGGCAATATAAATATAACCTGACAAGTGATAATGCAAGCGGCATACGGCATTTATGGAAATCCAAAAAAATATTGACTAATTTCCTGCTGTCGACCCATACTGTCAGCGTGGGTATGGGAGAATACTAATGTTACCTTTTTATTGTGGCTGGATAAATGAAGATCTGCGTATTTTTTCTCAGTCAGTTAATAAGTTCATTGATCAGGAAGTTGAGCCCTGTTACGGCGAATGGGAACGGAACAAATGGGTGCCCCGCAAACTATGGAACAAGCTTGGCAAGGCGGGTTTGCTCTGCGTTGATATTCCCGAAGAATATGGCGGTGCCGGGGTTGGTTTTAAGTTTGTGGCTTTGATTGTTGACATTTTCAGCCGCCGTGGTGTCGGGGCTATTTCTGTGGGGGCCATGGGGGTTCACGGCAGTATCGTGGCTCATTATATTGTCAATATGGGCACAGGGGATCAAAAGAAAAATTATCTGCCAAAAATGGCTTTGGGCGAATATGTCGGCGCCATTGCCATGACGGAACCCGGTGCGGGCAGCGACCTGAAAAACATCAAAACGTCCGCTAAAAAAACGGACGGTGGCTACCTGATTAACGGCAGCAAGATTTTTATCTCCAACGGGCAGCATTGCGATATAGTCATTGTGGCCTGCAAGACTGACCCGGCGGCGGGGGCAAGGGGAATTTCCCTCTTCATTGTGGAGGCGACGGCAAAAGGCTTTGTTCGGGGGGCCAAACTGGAAAAGCTGGGCCTGCATTGTCAGGATACGTCAGAGTTGTTCTTTGAGGATGTGTTTGTTGCCGATGATGCCCTGCTTGGGCCGCTGGATGGCGGTTTTATTGCCATGATGCAGGAATTGCCCCGCGAGAGGCTGGTTCTGGCCGTTGGCGCACAGGCCGCCTGTGAAGGCATGTTGGAGATCACCCTGGATTATGTCAGGGAACGTAATGCTTTTGGTCAACGCATCGCGGATTTTCAGAACACCCGCTTTAAACTGGCGGATCTGGCGACAAGGGTCCGGGTGCAGAAGGCCTTTGTGGACCAATGTATTCTGTTGCAGGCAGAGGGTCGGCTGGACACGGCTACGGCTTCCATGGCCAAGCTCCATACCACCGAATTGCAGGGCATCGTTGCCGATGAGTGCCTGCAACTGTTTGGCGGCTATGGTTATATGACAGAATATCGTATTGCCCGTGAATATGCCGATGCCCGTGCCCAGAGAATATACGGCGGCACATCGGAAATCATGAAGGAAATTATCAGTCGCGAGTTGATTAAATAACATTACCCCCCTTAAGAGGATTATTTATGTCTGCACTTTCATCTCTGAAAATACTGGATTTCTCGACGCTGCTGCCGGGACCATTTGGCACGTTGATGCTGGCAGATTTAGGAGCGCAGGTTTTACGGATTGAGTCCCCCGCCCGCCCGGAACTTAGCCGTGAGTTGGGAGCAAAAGACGGCGATAGTTCCTATCTGCACCGTTATATCAACCGGTCAAAAAGATCACTCAGCCTGAATTTGAAAAAACCGGAATCCATAAGGATCATAAAACGCCTGATCAGAGACTATGATATCGTGGTTGAACAGTTCCGCCCTGGCATCATGGATAAACTCGGTCTGGGCTATGATGCCTTGAAAGCGGTTAATCCCAGGCTGATATATTGCTCTCTGACGGGCTATGGTCAGAGCGGCCCTTACCGGGACCGGGCCGGGCATGACAATAATTATCTGGCCATTGCCGGGGTTCAGGATCATAGCCGGCGAAAAGGTCAGGCCCCGGTTCCTGCAGGTACCCAGATTGCCGACCTTGCGGGTGGCTCCCTGCATCTGGTGGCAGGCCTGCTGGCGGCGGTCATCCACCGCAGTGAGGCGGGAAAGGGTCAATATATTGACATCAGCATGACCGATGCAGCCTTTACCCTTAATGCCGTCTCCGCCTCGAGCTGTTTGGGGGCAGGCATAGAAGCCGGGCCGGAGCAGGAATTGCTTAATGGCGGGCAATTTTATGATTATTATGAAACCAGTGATGGGCGTTATTTCTCGGTTGGCAGTCTGGAGCCTAAATTCAGGCAGGCCTTATGTGCAGCATTGGACCGGCCGGATCTTGTTGAATCGGCCTTTTCATCTGACCCTGAGCAACAAGTTGAATTCAAGCGTGAAATCGCCGGGTATTTTAAAAGCAAAAGTTATGCAGAATGTCTGCTTTTGTTTAAATCCATTGATGCCTGCGTTGAGCCTGTGCTGACCCTGTCCGAGGCCTGTGAGCATGAGCAATTGCACGCCCGTAAAATGATTGTGGAGGTTGATGGTATCAGGCAGGTTGGTTGTGCTGTCAAAATGTCGGAAAGCCCGGCACAATTTCTGTTCAAGGGCTGTGCCGTGGGGCAACATAATGGGATATTGGTCACTGAGTTTGGCTTTGGTGAAGACCAGATGGAACAATTTACCAAAGCCGGGGTTTTTACTGCCTGAGCTGTTAACAATTAAAAATAAAGGAATTTAGGATGATATTTGGAAATTTTGGTCAGTTTGCTGTTGCCGGCCTGTTATTACTCATGTTGTCAACGGACGATGGTTTCTCATCAGACCTGCAGGGCAGCAACATTACGATCAAGCGGGATACATTTGGCACGCCGCATATCTATGCGAAGAATGATTATGATCTTTTTTACGGATATGGCTATGTTTTGGCGGAAGACCGGCTTTATCAGCTGGAAATACTTAAAAGATCAACCCAGGGCGAAGTTGCCGAGGTGCTGGGCAAGGATTTCATCGCTTTTGACAGAAAGCAAAGAACATTATTCTGGCCTGCGGATATTCAGGCAGATATCGCCCTTCTTGATGGCAACATGAAGCAGTTATTCGAGGGTTTTGCCGCAGGCATCAATGACCGCATTTCCCGTGTGCTGGCTGACCCGGAAAGGCTGATGCCTTATGAGTTCAATGTCAATGGATTCCGCCCTGAATTCTGGACGGACTATGATGTGGTCATGATGTTTGTCGGTTCCATGTTGCTGCGGTTCGGGGATTTTAATACGGAACTGGAGAATCAGTCTTTTCTGACAGACTTAATCGAAACTCACGGTGAAGAGGACGCCTGGAAAATTTTTAATGCGGTGATCCCAACGAAAAATTCCTTTGCGCCGACAACTATTCCCGCTGGGGACTGGCAAAAACTATCCGGTAACGGGTTTTCATCCCGGCAGGGAGAATATAGTGGCGGTGGAGATAGTGATGATTTTCTGCAAACAAGAGGTCATGGTTTTAGCAATGCGCTTGTTCTCGGGCCGGAACGGCTTATAGGGGCTAAATCAGTTTTGATCAACGGGCCACAGTTTGGCTGGTACGCCCCGGCATATACTTATTCTGTCGGTTTTCATTCTCCGAATTGGGATGCGGTTGGCAATGCCCCGCTGGGATACCCTCTGCCCATGTTTGGCTATAACAAATATATAACCTGGGGCAGTACCTGGGCCGTGATGGATAATGTGGATATTTTCCGTGAAACCCTGAACCCGGAAAACCCAAGGCAATATAAATATAACGGCCAATGGAAGACCCTGCGCGCGCGGAAAGAAATTATAAAAGTCAAAGATGGTGAGGACATGGAATTTACGGCACTGAATAGTATCCATGGTCCCGTAATCCATATGAACAAGCAGTATGCTTTTGCCAAGAAGCGGGGATGGGCAGGCCGTGAACTTGATACCCTGACCGGCTGGATAGAAGCCACGAGAGCCAGAAACCACGCGGAATGGATAAAGGCTGTCAGCAAATCCGCTTTGAATGTGAACTGGTATTTTGCCGACAAAAAAGGCAATATCGGCTATGGCTCAATGGGGGCATATCCCGTAAGGGCAAAGGGCCATGATAACCGCCTTCCGGTAAGTGGAGAGGGTGATATGGACTGGGTTGCCATTCAGTCCCCGGCAAAAAATCCTCAGAAACTCAATCCTTCAAGCCACTATATTGCGAACTGGAACAACAAGCCCGGCGCCGGTGTTGACAACCCCGATGAATGGTGGGCTTCCTGGTCAGAAGCGGACCGGGTTAAAACCATTGATGATGCGGTAAAGAAAGCGGGCAGGATGACCCCTGATGCCGCCTGGAATTTGATGATGCGGGCGGCTTTTACAGACCCAAATGCCACATATTTCAAACCCCTCATGCTAGCAGCTTTGGAAAAGCACCAGAGCGGGAATCCCCTATATGCCTCTGTCCGGGAAGTGCTTTTCAACTGGGATGGAAGTTTTTCAGAAACAACGGGGGACGGGACATTCAACTCGGCGGGTAACAGCTATAAGCATCCCGGAAATGCCATCTTCCGGGCTTGGCTGGGCGAGATGATGACCTCTGTTCTCTCCGATGACCTGCCCGGTAAAATCGGGGGTATCATTGCCCGCGTGACCGGCTATCCCACAGCGGACAAGCCGACCATTGGCAGCCATAATATATCTGTCGGGTTAAAGCTGCTTTTTGAGGTGCTGCAAGGGCGTAGTGACTATGATTTCCTGAACGGCAGAAGTGCTGATGATATCTGGATAATGGCCCTTGACCGGACCATAAATAACCTTACAGCCCAATATGGTCGTGATATATCCCGGTGGCATTTGCCGGTTCCGGCAACACGCTTTAATCATGTTAATTTCATGGGTATTCCCCAGTCACTCCCCGCCACCATGCGCGAGGATATGCCGGATATGAACAGGGGTACTGAAAATAACATGACCGTGTTCAAAAAATCCGGACCCACAGGATATGAAGTCGTTCCCCCGGGGCAAAGTGGCTTCATCAAGCCAGATGGTGAAAAAGCGAAACATTTTGATGACCAGTATTTAATGTATCAAAAGTTGCAAAAGAAACAGACATGGCTTTATAAGCAAGATGTTGACAGCCATAGCGAACGGACATATATTCTGCCGATTAAACACCATTGAGGCGTTAAGGATGGTTCCTGATAGTTTATTAACCGGCATTGACTATTTTAACTATCTGGTTACTTTATGGTATATATGAAATTTCATATGAGGCATAGAAATTGTATGATAACAAAACACCAGCTTTAGACCCGCTGAGTTTTACATCGGATAAACAGCGTGATTTATTTGCCTACTGGCAGAAGATCAAAGGCGATCTTTTGATGCCCTGCCGCAAGGATTTAAATCCGACGGATATTCCACATCTTCTGTCCTCTATCTGGATGGCGGATGTTATTGCCGGCGACGTGCCGCATTTCAAGGTGAGGCTGTTTGGCACTAACCTTGTCCGGGCTTTTGAACGCGAAGGCACAAATGTGAATCTGGATGAGTTTTCTTTTACTGGCGATATTATAGAACGCTTGACCAATCTGGTCAAAACCAGACAGGCCTATTACTGTGAGTGTGAACATCCCATAGAGTCGGAGGATATTAAATATTATTCCACCCTTACCCTGCCTCTGTCCAGTGATAATGAGAATGTGGATATCATTATTTCCGCCCTTGATTTTTATACATAATCAGTTCAGGCCATAAACCAGACCAAGTAATCCAACTCCAAGAATGATTCGATAAATGACAAAGGGCGTCATGCTGGATTTTTGCAGCCATTTCATAAGGCCGGCAATGGCCAGCAGGGCTGTGACAAAAGACAATCCTGCGCCCAGAAAGATATCGGTTTTTAGCGCCATATCACCGCTTTTTACAAGTTCCATCCCCGCCAGAGTTCCGGCTGCGAGAATGGTTGGAATGGACATCAGCATGGAAAAACGGGCGGCTTCCGTGCGGCTGAATCCCAATGCCCGGGCCGCTGTCATGGTAATGCCGGACCGGCTGACACCGGGAATGATGGCGATCACCTGAGCAAAACCGATGATCATGGCATGGCCATAGCGCAGATCTGTTATTTTCTTTGTAATTGTGGATTTTTTATCCAAAATATAGAGTAGAATTCCAAAGATAATGCTGGTCCAGCCAATGATCTCCAGGGTGCGCCAGGTGTTATTCCAGCCCATTTTTGAAACCAGTTCTCCAATAATGACAATGGGTATGGTTGACAGGACAAGAGCTATCATCAACCGTTTATCCTGTTGATTGGCGTTTTTATTGAAAGTTGTCATATGCCAGAATGCGATGACCATCCGGGCCACATCGGATCGGAAATAGAGAATAACTGCCATCAGGGTTCCCATATGAACCCCCACATCCATCAACAGCCCCTGATCCGGCCAATCGGTCAAGGCGGGAACCAGAATAAGATGCCCGGATGAGCTGATGGGTAGAAATTCAGTAATACCCTGAACAATGCCCAGCACGATAATTTGCAGTAATGTCACAGTAATCCCTTATTTGTTTATTTTTTCTTACGTCGGTCCTTGTCACTGCGCTTGCGCTGCATCAGGCCGGTAACACCCAAGAATATAAGGCTTAATGCCGCCAAGTCCATAATATAAGGACCAAATGATCCCATAATATGACCGGAATGCAGATCAAGGACAAGGCGGGACAGGGTTACGCCCTGTCCCCTGAAGTCCTGCATTATTTTTTCACTGATCTGATCCGGCGGTTGAAGGGCAAGGACAGGTGAAAGCGCGACTGTATCTGACATTTTCTGCCATGAAATGAAAGCCGCATCCGCCTTATAAATGCCGTTTGAGGTTTCGATCAGGATACTATCCGTCGTGGGGTGACCGATTGCCGTAATTTCACCGGGCAGGCTTGAACTGTCCATTATCTCAACAAGGGACCCGTCCGTTAAATAAAGAGACAGGCTGTCTTTTGTCGGGGCGATAATCAGGTCATTCAACAGGGCCGCGCCAACGAGTGGGCTTGAGTTTTGGCCGATGAGGTTCCCCGACAGATATATCCGCCCTTCAAGCCAGCTAATCCAATCATCACCGGCCTTGAAATGCACGGGCGGGGCACTTGGCGGCTGGCTATATAGTGATGATATCAGGTCATTCTGGATCATGATCTGATTGAGGCTGAATTTTTCAGCACGATTCAGGATCAGGCCGGTAATACTTAAGATCAGCACAAAAAATAACGAAGTATAGCCCACCCAGCGGTGCCATCGCCGGATGGTTTTATGTGTGCTTGCATTATTATTTTTGTTCTTGCGGGACATTTTCTTCCAGAACTTTATTATGTAAATACAGGGCCAGACGGCTGGCTTTTTTCATGGCATTTGTCGACATAGTGGCCCCCGAAATGCCATTGATTGGCTTGGATAGACGCAGTTTTTCGTCCAGTTCAACATTGTTAAACTGATTGCTGTAAGCGGGAAAACGAATTTCCGATCCCCGGCTTTCCCGGTAGGTCAGGACGGTCAGGTCAATAATTTTACTGTCCTCTATAGTGATGCCAGTTGTGATGGGCATGGTTCTGCCCACCACATTCAGTATCCATACAGTGCGGTTGCCGTGGCGATAGTAACGATAGCGCAGGGGAAAAACTTTTTTCCTCAAAATTTTTCTGATATGGGGCTTGATATCTTTGGTAATCCAGATGATACCGGGTTTCTCCGGCTGCCTGCCAAGGGCCGCAGAAATATAATCTTCCGCTTTCAGATAGTTTTCCTCTACCGGCGCGCTTTTGGCCCATAGCAGGGCAGGGGAGAGCAACGGTATCGAAAATAATATGAACAAGAGCAAGCGCATTATTTCTATATAGCCCTAACCCTGCTAGAACTGAAGTCCAATTCCCAAATTGATCCGATTATCTTCTTTTGAACCATCATCAAAATCGTCTATCTGGTAATCCAGTTTCAGAACCACATATTCATTGGGCCAGTAGTTGATGCCAAAGCTGGTCTGTCTGAAGGCGCTGTCTATATTATCTCCGGCCTCGTTATCCCATTGGCTGTAACGGGCAAAGACACCAACGGCATGGTCATTATCAAGCGTGACTTTGTAGGATGGCTCCACATACCAGCCTCTTTGTATATCACGACCAATAACGTCCGCCGCATCGGCATTGACATTCCACTGGGCAAAGAGGGCCCGAAAACCAATGGTGGTATTTTCACTTGTTGCCCGCCTGACATCTGTATGGATTTCGAACAGGGTGGCAGAGGCATTCTCATCGGCGGTACTGCTTTGTGTAATGTCGTCCTGATACTGAAATGTTGCACCGATTTCCACGCCGGGAATTGCGTGCCAGCTCATCCGTGCGGTAAAGGCGGTATTTTTCCACGGTGCCTTTCCGACTTTTTTGCGGCCACTGCGGATATTATACCCCTTGCCTGTGGTGTCCAGGCCGGAATGCATCATCAGGTCATAGCTGAAGCTTTCATTCAGGTTACCGCTTAGTTTGATACCTGCTTCCCACCAGGTGGCCGGGATGATGTTTTTTTCAACATTATTGCGTTCAACCCCGTAAAATGTGGGGGGTTCGTGGGTCTCGTTCAGGAATCCCACCGGAATTAGCTGTACGCCAACGCCGGCCATGTGATTTTCATTCAGGTCAAATTCAACAAAGGCCTGTTCCACCTCTACTTCTCCGACCTTGCCCTCACCGGAGATGGCATGCTCCACTTCCAGTTCACTATAGAAACGAATAGTGTCACTGAATTCATGGCCGAGGAACATAACATAGCGGTGCAGATCAATCTGATCCGCCTTGCCGCCATTATAATGCAGTTCTGCGTAACCACCAACAGTGGTTGTGCTCTGACCGCCGGAAGCTGAGACCTGATCAATCATGGCCCCGGTCGCTTCAATCTTTTCCTCGTTTTTGGTAATTTTTGCCTTTGTAACGCCAACAACAGCCTCAAGTTTTTTGATCTGTTCCTGTTGTTGCAGGATCATTTTCCACAGCTCTTCCCTGTCCGGCATTTCCTGGGCATTGGCTCCGGGGACGGAAAATGTTAGGGCTATAACCATAGTGGATACTGTTGCGTTCAGAATGTTTTTAATCATTTTACTTCCTCATCAATTACTTGCTATTAATACTCATTATTAATATTAACAAACAGTATCTATCAGATTTGATTTGCATTATCAATAGCAAAAACATAATAATGAGACTGAATTTATGAATGAGCATATTCGAGTGGATTTATGAGAAATTCAAACCTGAGAAGAAGGGTAATTAAACTCATGGCCGCAAGTCTGGCGGCGTGTGCGATGCCGCAGGCAGCAATGGCTATGGTGCCCGACAGCCGGGCGCAATTGCACCAATGGCATGGCTTTGCCCTTGGGGCAGAGGTGTCGCTGCAACTCTATCATCATGACGGCGATGCGGCGCAGCGGATCATTCAGAAATCGGTGAAAATTATCCGGGACATGGAAGCGCTGTTCAGTTTGTATCAGCAGGATTCACATCTTTCTCTCTTAAACCGGCAGGGCGAGTTATATGATCCTCCCGCCGCATTTGTTGACCTGTTGCAGACTGCCCGCCGCATCAGCCGGATGACATCGGGGGCCTTTGACATTACGGTTCAGCCTTTATGGTTATTCTATGAATCGCAGGATTATGGGGGGGCAGGGGTACGGGATGATGAATTACAGGCCATTCGGGAGCTGATAGGCCATGAAAAGTTATTCATTTCCCGGCACAGGATTTCATTTGACCGCCCCGGCATGGCGGCAACCCTGAACGGGATTGCCCAAGGCTATGTCACCGACCGGGTTTCAGACTATTTGAAAGCTGAGGGCATGACATCTGTACTGGTGGATATTGGTGAATATCGGGCGTTGGGGCCGCAGGAGGACAAGTCTCCCTGGCGGATTGGGCTGATGGACCCCCTGAATTTTGGAGAATTTTCCCATATTCTTGCTCTTAATGAGGGGGCGGTGGCCACCTCATCCGGCATGGGCGATATTTTTGACAAGGATGGTGAATTTCACCATTTGTTTGACCCCCGGACCGGAAAATCTGCCCACAGATATATATCGGTAACGGTTACAGCCCCTGAAGCCACATTGGCGGATGCCTTGTCCACGGCTTTTTGCGCCATGCCCGTTGCGGAGATAAAAAAATGCCTTCAGGACATGCCATCCGTCAATGTCAGGTTGACCGGCAAGACCGGGACTGTGATAATGATCTGACCATCATTTATGAGTATTGCTTTTATGGCGACGACGGAACAGGCAGGCGGGGAATTTTCGGTTTATCTGGATAACAGCCGGGCGGTGGATCAGAGAACAGCGGCATATCTGTTCAGGGCCCCGGTTCAGGTGATTACCGCAGAAAAACCCTGTGACATAGAACCTGCATTTGAGAAAATTCGGCAATATCTGGCTGATGGTTATTATGTTGCAGGCTGGATCAGCTATGAAACCGGGCTTTTCCTTGAAAAAAAACTGGTGCCGTTAGCGGCTCTGTCTTATGGGGTGCCCTTTCTTTCCTTTGGCATCTATAAAGACCGCCTGACGTTAAGTTCCCGCGACAGTGAAGAATATTGGGCCGAAGAATCTTTCAGGGGGGATTATGAGATTGACAATATACGACTGAATATTTCGTGGGCTGATTATGAAGCGGCAGTGAGCAGAATTCATCAATTTCTCGCTGCGGGGGACATCTATCAGGTTAATTTCACCTTAAAGTCCCTGTTCGAGTTCAGCGGGTCACCGGAAAGTTACTTCGCCGCCTTAAGAAAGGCGCAGAGGGTGGAATATGGTGCTTTCATAAAGTCAGATAAAGGGGCTGTTCTGTCCCTGAGTCCGGAACTTTTCTTTAGGAAATCAGGCCGTAAAATTATAACCCGGCCCATGAAAGGGACCTGGGCCCGTGGCCGTACCCTGTCCGAAGATCTGCGCAATATGGACGTCATGAAGAATGATGAAAAGAACCGGGCTGAAAACCTTATGATCGTTGACCTCTTGCGTAATGATCTTGCCAGAATATCAGCCCCGGCATCGGTAAAACTGAAAAGTCTCTATAATGTGGAGAAATACCGTACGCTGTTCCAGATGACCTCTGCCATTGAAGCGGAGGTTGCCGAAGATGTGGATATTGTCGACCTGATCAAGACCCTGTTTCCCTGTGGTTCGGTAACCGGTGCGCCAAAAATCAGGGCAATGGAAATTATAGCGCAATTGGAGAAGGCGCCGCGTGGCATATATACCGGGGCCATTGGCTATATGGCGCCGGGGGGTGATTGCTGTTTCAGTGTTCCCATTCGTACCCTGATCCTTGATAAGGCGGGCCGGGGCGAGATGGGCATAGGCAGCGCCATTGTGGCGGATTCGGATGTGGGGCAGGAATATGAAGAATGTCTGTTGAAAGCCCGCTTTGCCACAAGGGCTTTCCGGCAGTTTGATCTGATTGAAAGCCTGCGCTGGTCAAAAGAGGAGGGGTATTATCTTCTCGGGCTTCATATGGACCGCCTTAAGTCATCAGCCGCCTATTTTGATTTTTGCCATGATGAGCAAAGCATAGTGAGTGACCTGCACCGTCACGGCGCTTATCTTGATCCCGCAAGCCAATGGAAAATCCGTCTGCTATTATCACGGACAGGAAAAATTTCGATTACATCCTCGCCCCTTGAAACCTCTCAGGATACAAAAATCAGAGAAATCATACTTTCTGAAGAGGTGGTGGATAGTCAAAATCCCATGTTTTTTCACAAGACAACAGACCGGGAATTTTATGATCAGCAATTAAGGCAGCATGATTGTTATGATGTGATATTTACCAACGAGAAGGGTGAAATTACCGAAGGAACTTTTAATAATATATTCCTGAAACAGGGGGATATCCTTTATACACCGCCTATTGCAAGTGGTGTATTGAACGGCACATTGCGCCAATCATTGATGAGCGACCCCGCCATCCGTCTTGAAGAAAGATGTTTGACGCTGGTTGATCTGTGTGACGGCGAACAAATATATATGGGTAACAGTGTCCGTGGTCTGGTGGAAGTGAAATTCAGGGCGCTTTCACCACATAGCAATTCTGGCCATCCTCCTTGAGACGCGCACAAAGATCACTGGCATCTGACCGGCTTTCAAACGGGCTTAATTGCAGGCGGTAAAAGATGCCTTTGTCACCAAGGTCGGCAAATTCAATCATTCCCTGATGATCCTCAATGATGTCGGAAAATTTGTTTTTCAGGTCCCTCAGAGCTTTCCGGGCAATTTCTTCAGCACGGAAAGAACCAAGCTGCACCCGAAAATTGTCCCGCCTCGCGTTGGCAGGTGCGGGGGCGATTTCAGCTTTTGATGTATCATGCAGAACCGTTTGGGTCTTTGTTGGCTCAGGGGTATTCAATGCTGGCACAGCCGGAGAGCTGCCGTCGCTTTGTTTTATCATAAGTCCCACGTCGTCCGGGGATAACTGTCGGTTAATCATATCGGGGGCCAGCACTTTGGCCCGGGCAATATGTTCCGGCATCATGGCATCATCCAGTTTTTCAAGGGCAGTGGCGGCATTTCCCAGTCCGCTTTGTGCCGCAAGCATGATCCAGGCATAGGCCTGAATGTTATCCTGCTTTCCCCCTTCACCGTTATAATACATGGTGCCGGTCATGAGCTGTGACCTGGCATCACCGCTGATAGCCGCTTTTGTCAGCCAATTGAGTGCCTCGGTATAATCAACTTTACCTACGCGTCCAAAATAATATAATATTCCCAGATTACGCTGGGCGCCAACATGGTCTTTTTCAGCCGCCCGCAGGTAATATTCCTTTGCTTTAAAGTAATCAGTCTCTACCCCGCGCCCCATCCGGTGGAGCTGTCCCAAATTATACAGGGCATTGGTGTTGCCGAGGGCGGCATAGGGCAGCCATTCCACCCGGGCTTGTTGATAATTGCCTTTTTCATAGGCATAAACACCGTCAGCAACAGTTCCATAGGCGGGGCCTGCGAATAAAAACAGACTTCCCCATATTATGAACAGGGACAAAAAACGGTTGTTCATTGCATCTTTTTTCATCTTTTTCTGTCCCTTGGCATCATGTTTAAATAAGCGTCGTTAAATGTTCGAATTAGGAACATAGATCAATATAATGAAAATTTTATAAATAATCCATTGATTATCAAAGTGTTAGAAAAGAAAAAAGCATTTTTATTTTACTATTTCTTAAGAACTGTTCACCATAATTGCATCATTGTAATAATGTCTTTGGACGAAAAAGTTGGGTGCCAGAGCATATTTTGTAAATCGAACAGGGTTGAAATATATGCGTGTATTAGCATTTACCTCACAAAAAGGTGGATCGGGCAAGACGACGCTTAGCGGCCATATTGCCGTGCAGGCCGAACTGTCTGGCGCCGGACCGGTGGTATTGGTCGATACGGACCCGCAAGGCAGTCTGACCGAATGGTGGAATGAACGCGAAGCCCCGACACCAGCCTTTGCCCAGACGAATATATCACGTTTGCTGACGGACCTGGACGAGCTTAGGATGCAGGGTTTCAAGCTGGCTGTTATTGATACCCCGCCGGCGATTACGCTGGCAATCCAGAGTGTTATTGCCGTATCAGATTTGATTGTTATTCCCACAAGGCCAAGCCCTCATGACCTTCGTGCCGCAGGGGGAACCGTTGAACTGGCCGATAGAACTGATAAACCGTTCATGTTTGTGATTAATGGGGCTACGCCGCGGGCACGGATTACTTCAGATGCGGCAATTGCCCTCTCGCAACATGGTACAGTGGCACCGATAACGCTGCACCACAGGACGGAATATGCCTCATCGATGATTGACGGCAGAACTGTTATGGAAGTGAATCCCAATGGTAAATCAGCCGCTGAAATAGAGGATTTGTGGGAATATATCAATGACCGGCTGGAGAAAAATTTCAGAAGAACCGTATTCCAGCATCAGGCAACTCAGACGAAAAATTCAAATCAACGTGGTGGTTTTGGTCGCAGACAAGTACAGGCTTAAAAGATATGAAGAATGATAAAGATATAAAACAGGTGTCCAGATTGACAGGGGCTTTGCTCGCCAGAAAAGGTTCGGCGGTAATCTCGTCAATGGGTCAGAATGAGATGAATATTTATCCAGAGAGTGCCGCAGGGACCACTGAAGAATTGATTTCTCAATCAAGCGGCACCATGGCGGGTGAAAAAGAATTTACCGCATTGAAAAAAGCTGACCGGTCTTTGAAGGCGGCCCCGGTTAAGACGCATGAGGGAAAAATTTCGACCAGAAAATCAAAGACGGAAAAATCGCTTAAAGATCCTGCAGTGAAAAAGCGTATTGCCATGACATTGCGTATGGAAGAAGAAAACCATCTCAGGTTGAGGCTGTATTCAGCTCATACGCGCAAAAGCTGTCAGGTTATTCTCAGTGAGGCTCTGGATATTTATCTTGCCGAAAACAACGATAAAGTTCCTTTGCTGAAAATAGCTTCTCAAAATGGATAGGGCAAGCCGTGAAAGTGGCGGCCCTATGGAACGGAGTATATTATGACAAAGAATGATAAGAAAATGACCCTGAAAATATCCCATGAAGGATATGGGTCAACCGTAAGCCGGATACTGGCCACAGTTGCGATGCCGTTACTTCTTGTGGCTTGCTCCAGCGGGTCTGAGTACCGGGCTACAAGTTATGAAAATGTCAATGGTAAGGCGGCGCAGTCGGTGGAAACGTCGGGGCGTGCTCTGGAAAGCAGCTTTGTGGCATTGGCAAATGAAATGGCGGCCGAGGGGGATCATAATGCCGCGATTCCGCTTTACCGCCGGGCCATGAAGTACCATCCCTTTGCCTCGGCGCCTTTGGTTGGGCTTGGCGACAGTTTACGGGCGATTGGCCAGTATCAGCAGGCGGAAAAAGTCTATCAGTCCGCATTGTCGCGCAATGAACAGAATCCACGTGCGCTAAGGGGACTGGGCAAGACATATATTGCCCTTAATCGTCCGACGATGGCTATTCCGATGCTTAATGATGCGGTTTCCTTAAACCCGCGCGATGTGGAATCCATCAGCAGTCTTGCCCTTGCCCTTGAACTGCAGGGAAACCTGGGGGCGGCAATGGAAGTTTATAGGGATGGCCTTGATATTGATCCGGATAACCTGGGATTATTGAATAATTTTGGTTTGTCTCTGGCATTGCAATCTCGCTATGATCAGGCTATCGACATTCTGAAGCAAGCGGCACAGCATAGGGATGCCGGAGCAATCCACCGACAGAATTTGGCCATGGCATATGCTCTTGCGGGTAATGAAATGATGTCTTCACGTCTGTTGGCCATTGATAACGGCCCTGATCTGACCAATGAAAATCTCGGTTATTTCCGGATTTTGGCCAGCCTTTCTTCGGGGGAGCGGTTTGACGCGGTTATCCGTCAGTCCACCAGCCCCAGAACTGACATAACTGAGGTGGCCAATGAAGTTTATAAAGATGACAGCCGGGTCAAGAACATAACCGTTGCCCGGCTGGTGGAGGTGCCGCCGGAGCCTGTTGCTGTTATTGAACCGGAACCGGAAGAAGAAAATATCCCGCCGTTGCTGGGTCCACAGGGATGGGCGTTGCAAATAGCAGCTTACCGCAAGAAAACTGAATTGATGCCCGGGTGGGAAAAACTGAAAAAGAAATATTTTGACATCATTGGTGATCTGGAGCCACGGCGTTCTGAAATAGATCTTGGCGATGCCAAATATCAGGGCGGACCGCATGGTTTTTATTACCGTCTGAATGCCGGACCGCTGACCAGTCTGGAAGAGGCACAGATTGCCTGTAAAAAAATCAGGCTGCAGGGTACTGACTGTTGGGTTCGAATTCCTGAGGTTGCTGAGGGTACGGTATCCGATGATGATGTGGAAAAGGCCGAAGAATTTCGCCGCAAGGTTTACTCTGACAAGATGGACAGTAAACCGGATGATGGTGTTTAAACAGGAATGAAAAGTTTTTAGGGGCTGGTCCGGGTAAACTGGACCAGCCCTTTTTCTATATAGAATGGCTTAGGGTCAGGCTGCGTGGCTTGACGGGGACGCGGATGTCAGTATGGCATATATGGCATCACCGCCCTCGGACCCCCGCAGTTTTTCACAGACCGTCTTGTCCCTCAGTGTTCGGGACACCTTTGCCAGTGCCTTCAGGTGGTCAGCGCCGGCTGTCTCCGGCACAAGAAGCAAAAAGATAAGATCCACAGGCTGATCATCCAGTGATTCAAAATCAACCGCCTGGTCCAGTCGGGCAAAAAGCCCGTATGGCCGGTCCAGACCCGGAAACTTGCCATGGGGTATGGCGACGCCATGTCCAACGCCGGTTGTTCCCAGTCGTTCCCTTTCCAGCAGCACATCAAGAATATCATGCTGAGCTTGCGGGATGATCTTCTCTGCATAATTAGACAGCTCCTGCAAAGTTTGTTTTTTGCTGGACGCCTTAAGATCCGGGACAATAGAGTCCAGACTTATCAGGTCAGTGATTTCCATACGGGTGCTTTTTTGTTGTTAATCCACTTTTGGATCTATCCACCCGATATTACCATCGGTACGGCGATAGACCACATTTAATCCGCCATGTGCGCTGTTGCGGAACATCAGGGTTTGTAATTCACCAAGATCCAGCCTCATAACGGCATCACTTACGGAAACTTCCGGTATATCAAGCTGCATTTCGGCAATGATCGCGGGTTGAAGATGCTCGGCAGGTTCTTCTGTTGTCTCTGCTTCCGCTTTAAATATATTATATTGCGCGGCTATGCCAGTTTGGTCATTGGAACGGTTTTTATGGTGATTGGTCAGCCGTCTTTTATAGCGGCGCAACCTTTTTTCCAGCTTTTGAGCGGCCGAATCARAGGCAGCATAAATGTCCACTTCTTCCGCGTGGGTTTGTAAATATACCCCATGTCCCAAATGCACATTACAATCCGCACGGTGCAGATGGGCATTTTTAGACATCGTTACAGTACCATCAATTGAATCAATGGTATGTTCAAAATATTTATCGACAATTCCGTCGATATGGCCTTCAACATATGATTTCAGACTGTCGCCAATGTCTATTTGTCTGCCTGTAACGATAATTTTCATTTTGGATCTAACCATTCTCAGATAGCTTGTTTTAATGAGAGCCTGAACCGTAAAAAATACAGGATTTATATCCTTTATTGTCCAAAGCCGGGGAAGTTAGTGTCTGGTTTGACATTTGTCAAGCATCCACAGACTTCCGCTGTACAGGGAAGGCCGAAAGCATCATATGACGGCCTGCCGATTTTGCTGCTTTCACAGGAARCGCTATCTGGATTTTTCCTGCGTTGGTTTTTTTAAAAAGCAGCATTTTTAATTCTTCTCCGTTGTATGGAAGAGGGGATATTTAACGCCTCCCGGTATTTGGCAACAGTTCTTCTAGCAATATCAACGCCTTCCAATTTCAGGATGTTCACCAGTTTGTCGTCGGAGAGTATTTTTTTGGGTTTTTCGGCATCAATCAATGTCTGAATTGTATATTTAACAGATTCCGATGAATGGCTTTCTCCGCCTTCCATGGCGGCAATGGCGGTGGTGAAGAAATATTTCATTTCAAAAATACCGCGATTGGTTGATATGAATTTATTGGACGTTACGCGACTCACTGTACTTTCATGCATTTCTATGGCGTCGGCTATGGTTTTCAAATTCAGGGGTTTGAGATATTTAACGCCTTTTTCAAAGAAATTCTCCTGATGTTTTACCAACTCGGACGAAACCTTCAGAATTGTCCTGGCGCGCTGGTCCAGCGCCTTGACCAGCCAGTTGGCAGAAGCGGCACATTCGGCGAGATATTCTTTGTCCTTCTTATCGGTGGCGTGGCTTTTAACCTCCGTAAGGTAACGGTTATTAAACAGAACTCTGGGCAGGGTTTCGCTGTTTAATTCAACAATCCAGTTCCCACTGGGGCCTTTGCGAATGAAAACATCAGGGATGACAGTTTGAGAAATACTTGTATTGAAAGCAAGGCCTGGTCTGGGATTGAGGGCCTGTATTTCCTCAATCATATCTTTCAGGTCTTCGGTATCAATCTTACATAATCTGAGTAGCGTGGGATAATCACGTTTGGCCAGACGGTCCAGATTATCAAGGAGTATTTCCATGGCCGGATCAAGCCGGTCATTATTGCGTAGCTGGATTTTAAGGCATTCTTTCAGGTCACGGGCAAAAACGCCCACCGGTTCCAGAGTCTGGGCAATATGGATGATCCGTTCTATTTCATTGACGGCACAGCCAAACCGTTCGGCAATTAATTCACTGCTTTCTGACAGGTAGCCGGCTTCATCCAGCATACCGATCAGAAACCGAATAATAATTTTGTCATTGGCTTCCTCCGCCAGAAGGTTAAGCTGCTCCAGCAGGTGATCGCTCAGGCTGATACTTTTTGTAAGCCGAAGGTCCATGGCGAAGTCTGAGTGGTCAAAGCTGCCGCCACCACCCATCATGCTTTTTGAACTTAAGCCCAGGCTGTCGCCAGCAGGGGGGCTTGGAACAGAATCAATGACACAGTCATTGTTAAAGTCATTATCCATTGCCGCTTCTGAATTCAGGTTTTCGCCATTTGGGTTGTTGAGATAATCATCGGTTGTGTCTGTTGGCTTTGCTTCGTTACGTTCAGCACTACTGTCGCCAAGGGAAGTTTCTCTGTTTTCATCAGTGGATTTGGGCGGGTCATTTTCACCCAGTTCCAGAAGCGGGTTCTTCTCAATCTCCTGAGTGACAAAATCCACAAGGTCAATATTTGAATATTGCAGCAGTTTGATAGCCTGCTGCAACTGGGGCGTCATGACCAGTGATTGCGATATTTTTAATTCTATTCGTGGCGAAAGTGCCATATTCTGCTACCCCGCTTTATAAGCTAAAGCTGTCGCCCAAGTATACACGACGAACATCCTTATTAGCGACAATTTCTTCCGGCGTTCCTGACATCAACACCTGCCCATCATGAATTATGTATGCTCTGTCAATGATTTCAAGGGTTTCCCGGACATTGTGATCGGTTATCAACACGCCAATTCCCCGGTCTTTGAGATGTGAAACCAGATTGCGAATATCGGAAATCGCAATGGGATCGATTCCCGCAAACGGTTCATCCAGCAAAATGAAGCTGGGCCGGGTGGCCAGCGCACGGGCGATTTCGACCCGCCGGCGCTCTCCGCCGGACAGGGCAAGGGCCGAGGCATGGCGGATATGGGTGATGGAAAATTCATTTAACAGATCTTCCAGCATTTCTTCCCTGATTTTCCTGTCCGGTTCGCATATTTCAAGAACAGCCCATATGTTTTCTTCCACTGTCAGGCCCCGAAAAATCGAGGCTTCCTGTGGCAGGTAACCAATGCCAAGCCGCGCCCGACGGTACATGGGAAGACAGGTGATATCATGACCATCCAGCAAAATCCGGCCTGCATCGGGTTCAATCAGTCCGATCAGGGAATAAAAGGTGGTTGTTTTGCCGGCCCCGTTTGGACCCAGAAGCCCGACAACTTCACCTTTTTTCACGGTGAGACTGACGCCTTTCAGGACCGGGCGTTTGTTGAATTTCTTTTCCACCGCATCAATGACCAGCCCGGAACTCAATTGCGGGACCATGGTTGTGGCATCTTCCTGAAGTGGTGATACTTGTTTTAGGTTCATAGCTTCTTTTTATCGTATAAATGTTAACAGACTATAGTTATGGTGTTATTTGCTGATTATTTTTCCGGCAATGTGAATTGTCCTGTGACGCGGTCCTTGCTTTGAGGGTTGCCTTCGATGGTAATCAGGCCGGTTTCAAGGTTATAGACCAGCCTCTTGCCTTCTATTTCACCGTCTTTTCTTTTGAGGATAACTTTTCCGCCCAGCGTGATAATTTTATCGGTAAAATCATAAATGCCCCAGGTGGCATGGATGGTTTCGGTCAAGGTGGTTAATTTAACACTGCCGGAGGCATCAATGCGTGAGATTGAAGATTTGCCATTTTCCGCCTTTTGATAAAAAACCGTAACGCGGTCTGAATCCAGATTCAGGTCCTTCTGGCTCACCACCACATTACCAACGAAAACCACAATATCCTTGTGCAGGTCTGCTTCCAGTTCATCCGCACTGATGTTAACATCTTTACTGACATTGACAGGTGTTTTTGTTTCAAAGTCGGTTTTTGTTCCGGGGGCGACCTGAAGTGTCACCTGAGCTTCTGCCCATATGGCCGATGAAGCAAGCCCTGCAGCTACCAGCAGGATGGTCATTTTTCGTCTGATAAATTTACGCATAGCCAAAATATTATTCCCTCAGCTTCTCTTGTTTTCCATCACTATTCACTTCCGGTGGTTTCACCGTTCTGTCCGGATTAAAATAAAATTTCACCCTGCTTTTAAGCTTGATAATTTCCTGATCCACATTCACATGGAATTCATCCGCACTGAAAATTCCGAAAGGAATAGTGCCGCTTACGCCATTTTCTCCGGTGGCAATTTTCTCATTTATCAGAAACATGGCCTGATCCGTTGCCAGATTGAAATTACTTTCTGTGGAGAGGGTTACCGCGCCATCAAGAATTATTTTTTGGGCTTCCGTGTCCAGTATACCGTTGGTGGCCCGTATTTCTATTCCGGTGCCATCACTCATTTTCATATCTGCCAGAAGGTTTTTCAGGTAATAGTCCTTGTCATCGTTGCTTTTGCGAAAAGCCATTTCCGCTGAAATATTAACCGGGTGATTATATTTATCCATGCCCACATATCGTGGTTTTATCAGTTTGGCATTCTCATCCCGTACGGTCAGCCGGTCAACGGCAAGTGTAAAGCTGCCTTCCTTGCTGTTGAGTGCCGGCCATAAAACCAGGGCAATAAACACCAGCACAGTCAAAGTCGGAATAATTTTTTTCAGCAGGTTAATCCGGTCTATCTCAGCCTGCATTTCCTGATAGGAAACGGTCGTGACCGGAAGCAGGCTGTTAAGATATTCTGATGTTTCAGTCATATTGACCCATGATAATGGCTAAAGAAAGGAAACCAGATGCCCCTTCCTTTGAATGTAGTATTTTATGGGCCTTTGTTCAAGGGCACAGCCTTAACTATGGGAGAAAATATCCTGTTCATTCCAGCCTGACAGGTCAAGCTCCGCCCGGACTGGTAAAAATTCAAAACAGGATTTTGCCAGTTCCCTGCGCCCGGACCGTTCCAGCATTACATTCAGCCGGTTAACCAGTTTATGCAGATAAAGCACGTCCGATGCGGCATATTCCAGTTGATCTTTGGATAATTCATCGGCACCCCAGTCGGAACTCTGCTGTTTTTTGGATATATCCACCCCGATCAGTTCCCGGCACAGGTCTTTCAATCCGTGACGGTCGGTATAGGTGCGAACAAGGCGGGAGGCGATTTTGGTGCAATATACAGGTCGCACTTTTGCCCCCAGGTATTTGTCAAGAACAGCCACATCAAAACGAGCATAGTGAAAAATCTTGGTCAAATTGTGATCTTCCAGCAGAGCCTTCAGGTTCGGCGCTTTGGTCTGCCCCTGGGCAAACTGTACAAGATGCGCGTTACCATCACCCCCGGACAATTGAATGAGACACAACCGGTCCCGGTGCGGGTTAAGGCCCATGGTTTCAGTGTCGATGGCTACGGAGCCGGAAAATTTGACAGTGGAAGGCAGGTCGCCCCGGTGCAGTTCGATTGACATGGATGTTCCTTTTTAACTGAAAGACGCAAGTAATTTTTCTGAATTATATAGTTAAGCAAGCGCATCAGGCAACTAAAAGCAGATAAAATATCATTTTTTTATCATAATTTTAATTTTTTGCCCTATTCTGCTAACTATGTTTATCCGTTGCGGATCAGGGTGATCCGCGGGCATATGAATGAAAGGGAAAAATATGATTCCTGTGATACTTTCCGGTGGTTCCGGTTCCAGGTTATGGCCTTTGTCGCGGGCTATGCATCCCAAACAATTCCTGACCCTGAACGGGGATCATTCCATGTTTCAGGAAACTCTGAGACGTCTTGATGGTCTTGATCATGATGATCCTATCGTGATCTGCAATGGCGAGCATCGTTTCCTGGCAGCAGAAAATTTACGGGCGCTGGGAAACACCTCTCCGTCAATCATTCTTGAACCTGTGGGGCGCAATACGGCCCCGGCCATTGCTGTCGCTGCGCTGGAAGCTCTTAAAGACGGAAATGATCCCGTTCTTCTGGTGTTGCCGGCGGATCATAGCATAAAGCATATGACCCCGTTCCATAAAGCCATCATCAGTGCCGGGAAACTGGCCGAGGCGGGGGCATTGGTCACTTTTGGCATTGTGCCCGACCGGCCCCATACCGGCTATGGCTATATCCGGCGCGGCAAGAGCAAGAGTAATGGCGGCTATGATGTTGAAGAATTTGTTGAAAAACCGGATCAGGAGACCGCTGACAGTTTCTTCAAAAGCGGTGATTATCTCTGGAACAGCGGAATGTTCATGTTCCGGGCCAGCCGTTATCTGGAGGAGCTGGAAAAATTCCAGCCCGATGTCCTGCTTCACGCCCGGTCCGCCTGGGACAAGGCCACCAAAGACTATGACTTTACCCGCCTGGATGCCGGGGATTTTGCCAGATGCCCGGGGATTTCCATCGACTATGCGGTGATGGAACATACCAGACAGGCGCGGGTTGTCTCCCTTGACGCGGGCTGGAGTGATATTGGCTCCTGGTCCTCTTTGTGGGATGCCAGCCCCAAGGACGATAATGGCAATACCCTGACCGGGGATATTATTGCTCTGGAGACAAAGAACAGCTACGTTCTGGCGGAGAACAAGCTGGTCACCACCATAGGGGTAGAGGATCTGGTGATTGTTGACACCAAGGATGCCCTTTTGGTTGCGCGCAAGGACAGCTCAGAGGAGGTTAAAAGAATTGTTGATGAATTGAAGAACAAGGACCGTTCGGAAGCCGTCATTCACCGGGAAGTTTACCGTCCGTGGGGTAAATACGACAATATTGGTCATGGTGACCGGGACCAGGTCAAGCGTATCACAGTAAATCCCGGCGCCAAACTGTCGCTGCAGATGCATCATCACCGGGCAGAACACTGGATCGTGGTCAAGGGTAGCGCCAAGGTCACCAATGGCACTGAAACCTTCATGCTCAGTGAGAATGAATCCACCTTCATTCCCGTTGGAACTGTTCATGCGCTGGAAAATCCCGGTGTTATTCCGCTGGAAATGATTGAAGTGCAGTCGGGAAGTTATCTGGGGGAAGATGACATTATCCGCCTTGAAGACAGATATGGCAGGTCGTAAAGAGGGGAGCGGCAAATAATAAGTTTTCTTTTGATAATTTAGATGGCCCCTGATATTGCTCTAAATACCCAGATCAACATTATCCGCTCTTATCTCTACGCCATTCAGTTGCAGACCCTTTAGCCATGTTCGCGCCTCGGTAATATCATGGGGGGCGCATTGGATGCCGGGGGCGAGGCGACCCGCCATGAGGGCATTTACCGCCTCGGCAACGGTGAGCGAGACGCAATTTGCCATAGCAGACTGCCATCCCGCCCCCTTGGTGTCAAGAGAGAGGGAGGCTTTCCATATCTCACCATCCGTCGCGGTGGTGGAGAGGGCTACATGAAGCACGACCCGGTCTTGTTCGCCGTCTTCATATTGATGGTCCTGCCATAATTGTTCGGACAGGTTTTTCAGGTCTTGAGGGTTTGCTTTTTCAAGGGTGGCAAAGATATCTTTCCATGCTTCCTTCCAGCCGGAAAGCCGCAGGGTCCCCCGGACAAAGGTTTGAAGATTACTTTCCTCATCCAGGTCATATACTGCAACATAGGGCAGGCTGTTGCGATTGGCATAGGCTTCAAAATTTTCACCTTCCAGAGAAAAATCCGTGACATTCTGCCATGCCTTTTCCACGGTATGCTCCTTACCATTTCTGATCATCTTCGCCGGATTTGTCAGGGCGGTCAACACGCCAAGAGGGGTCCAGCTGAATTTATAGGTGAAGGGCGTCTCTATGAGCGGAAAGCCGCCGCAATAGGATATGAAGTCGATGGCATGGCCCCGGCCCAGCACCCCGGCGTTGCGGGCGGCATCCACCAGCATATGGGTCAGCAGGTGATCTATCCCGGGGTCCAGGCCGACTTCATTGACAAGCGACAGGCCTTTTGTCACGGCCTTATCATGCAACCGGGCCATGTCAGCGGTCAGATAGCTGGAGGTGACTATATGACATTTTTCCCGCAGGGCGATATCGGCCATCTGTAGGTGAAAGGCAGCGGGCAGCATGGAGACAATGATGTCGCCGGGCCTGAGAGCCGCACAAAATTTTGCCCGTGAGTCAGCGTTATTGAGGTCTAACTGGTAGATGTTTAACCGGGCATCTTTGGTAATATGTTTTTTCAAAGCATCTGCTTGGTCAGGAAACAAGTCCCAGACCGTGATCTGCCCCCATTTATCCGCAAGGGCGACGATTCCCGGCCCCGAGGCCAGTCCCGCACCGATCCAATGTATAACGGGGCCAGAAAGTGAAGGCTGTGAAGGCATATGAATTCCCTTTTATTTGGCGGCGTGCATTTTATGTAAATCTTGTTGGTTATATTCCATCAGGGCAACGGCTTTGTCAAAACTGTCCCGGGCGGCGGACCAAACCGGGTCACTGTCCCTTTTGTTCAAGGTCATCAGATGAGGCAACAGCCGTGCGGCAAATTCTTCACTGGCTTCTCTCGGGAGTAGCGACGGCAGGTTATCTATGGCAATGATGTCGATGGTTTTACGGTCGTTCAGGCCGGTCACTGTCAGGTAGGGTTTGCTCCAACTGGTTATATCATGATAGAGCGGGATGGGGTTAAAGGCACTGAAAGGATCACAGGAAACATCAGCCACCACAGACAGGCGAGCATCTTCCGTCAGGTCCTGTTTGCGCAGAAAAGCGGGAACGTCGCTCATAATGAAGGCACAATTGATCAGGATGTCATGGTCCAGCAAGGCGGTTCTGTCAATATGGCGGGTCTTGTCCCGCCCCCAGCAGGTGACGCTGGCCCCGTGACGCTGCAGAATTTCCTGCGCACCTTTACCGCAGCGGCCCCCGGCGCCAATAATCAGGACTTTTGGCCGGTTGCCTGAAAATCCGGTGTTTTTGATGGTTTCATTTAACAGGTCAGCATTATCGAAGGGCAGCAGACAGTCATCAAGATAACGAACATTGCCGGATTGCCGGTTATTCCAGTGTATGAGCGCTAACGCCGCCCCCATATATCCTGCCCAGTAACCAAAGGCGACAACGCGTTTGTCATCCCTGATCATATATTCAATATCCAGCAGATCACCGCCGCCAGTCACAAAGCGGGATAAGAGATCCTGCCAGTCGGCTTGCTCTTTATAGGCATGGGCAAAATAAATATGGCTGTTTTTCAGGCTCTCGGGTTTACGGGGCAGTTCCTTTAGTCCCAGAATCACAGCATCCTGCGGTGCCGCTGTCCATGATCCGCCATCCACCATATGACAGCCGACATCCGCATATGCAGCGTCCTCTATGATGCGCCTGTCAGACCGTTCGACAACAATGTTAAAACCCTGTTTGATGAGGGCCTTAGCTCCTTTGGGAAGGAGGGGAGTACGGCGTTCTGTTGTACGATATTCGCACCGCAGCCAGATAGTATTTTTCATCATGCTGTTCCTGATGCCATTATGCTTTAAATATAGTGAATGATAGCTTTCTGTGCTGTCGGACAGAAGCATCAAAATTGGCTGAAGTTTCGGCAAATTGATCAGATTATAAATATATTTCAGACATTTTACCGGAAGCTGGCAGGAAGAGAAAAATGCAGAGATAATTAAAAAAATCCCTGTTTTAAGGTAATATTATTTTGGCAGAGGAATTGAACTCTCTCTTTGCGGGTATATATATCTAATAGATAAACCTATGGTATTTATTCATATATTTAAGATACTGGTTTGTGAAAAAAAGTTATGATGCGCCCGCTTTATACTATGCCGTTTGGCCTATTGGCGGGGTAATTTTACTAATCATTTGTTTTTAATGGCCTATTGCCAATATTATTTAACCATTCCGTAACATTTTATATATTAGAATGTTGTCTTATATTACAATATTTTTGTTATGGATATTAAATATAAAAGCATGTGAAGTGCATTGAGCAGGGAAACCAGATCAAGCAGGAAACAAAGGTTTGATAAAGCCGGGAGAACATCAAATACTATGGCTATGTCAATCATTCTATATTCTTGAATGTAAGAAATATAACAATGTTGTCATACCTGTGCGGAGTAAAAGGGATGTGTTAGATTATGTATTATGTATTATGTATATTATTTAGGGTAGGATCATGAGCAATCGTGTTATAGAGAATATACATAACCGGGATATTCTGGCTGAAATCATTAATCTTTCAGCTGATGCGGTTATTTCGCTGGACGTTAATCATCACATTGTACTGGTTAATGCTGCTTTTGAAAAGACATTTGGCTATAGCGAAGATGAAATTCTGGGTCAGTCGCTGAATCTCCTGTTACCTGAATCCGTACATTCACGACATGGAAATTTTATTGAAGCCTATGACAAGTCCGGCGAAAAATCCCGTTATATGGGTCAACGGACCGTCCTTTATGGTATATCAAAGTCAGGCGCTGAAATTCCTCTTGATATCGCCATACAAAAACATCCCGAGGGAAGTTTATGCCGCTATACCGCGATCTGCCGCGATATCAGCAACAGATTAGAGCAGCAAAAGCGGGTCAGGGAAGAAGAGGCAAAATTCAGAACGCTTTTCAATATGTCTCACCAGTTTACCATTTTGATGAATGGTGAAGGCGAGGTTATGGAATTTAATGATACGGTCGTCCGGTTGTTAAAAGCGGCGCCGGAGAAAAATATTGGCAGGAAAGTCTGGGACTGTGATTTCTGGGCCAGTGAAAAGGACTTTTCTTTGGTGCAGGAGGCTGTTTCACAGATAAAACCCGGAAAGAGTGTATCGCTCACGGTCGATATTCTGGGGGCAAACAACAGGAAAATTATTCTGGCCATTATCCTCAAGGAAATCTGGGTGGAATATAAACAATCAAGGCTGATCGTCCTGGAAGGCAAGGATGTTACGGAAATTCGCAAGTCCAACAGGGCGCTTGTGGAAAGCGAAGCCCGTCTGGCACGGGCACAAAAAACCGCCCGTTTTGGTAACTTCGAATGGATCATGAATTCCAATGAGTTCATTTGGTCTGATGAGATTTACAATATTTTTGGCCTTTCAGCGGACACTTTTTCTCCTGATTATGAAAGCTTTATGGAAAGGGTGCATCCTGATGACCGGGCCACTGTGGACAGTTCGGTTATTTCCGCCCTGAAAGGTGATCATTCCTATGAGCTTAGCCATCGTATCCTGTTGTCCGACAAATCGGAGAAAATGATCAAGGTACGGGGAAAAATCTTCAGGATGGAAGATGGTATGCCGATACGGATGGAAGGAACCATACAGGATATTACGGTAAGCTGGAACAGGGAACAAGAACTGTTGCTTGCCAAAAGACGGGCTGAAGAGGCAAATATTGCCAAAGTACAATTCCTGTCAGCCGTAAGTCATGAACTCAGGACGCCGTTGAATGCCATTATAGGCTTTAGCAGCATGATAGCCGAAGAACATATGGGCAAGATCAATATCCCTTTCTACCGGGACTATGCCGTTGATATAAATACCGGCGGAAAGCAACTTCTGGAACTGATCCAGAATATTCTGCATGTGACAAATTTTGAGTTGGGGTCGGTTAAAGATCAACCTCGTCATTTATCGGCACAGTCATTACTGGATGAAATCATGCCTCGTATGATCAACCGGGCCGCCGAAAAAAATATTACCATAGAAACCAGTGTCAGCAGTGACATGGCGGAACTGTATATTGACCCGGACCATACCATGCGGATATTAGTTCATCTCATTGATAATGCTATTAAATTTTCTGAGGAAAATGCCATTGTCAAGGTTGATCTATATTATAAAAAAGGGGAATTTATCATTGATGTCATTGATCAGGGCATCGGCCTTGAGGACGTTGACAAGGGGATGATATTTGATCTTTTTGTCCAAAAGGATATGAATTTTAATAGAATATACGGTGGTGTCGGGCTGGGACTGACCATTGTCAAAAACCTGGTGGAACTTCAGGGGGGTCGGATTCAGGTGGAGAGCAATGCCGGTCCGGGAAGTCGTTTTTCCGTCTATTTCTCAAATGCGGCTGCTGAGGCTGTTTTGACGCCGGAGATAGGCCGAATAGACTATAAAGAAATAACTATAGGCCATATATGACATTGACCAGATTATTGAGAAGGTTACTTTCAAGTTTATTCTGATAGCGGCATAATCAATAAACACAATAAGTTGATGTAGATTAAAGCAGAATATTTAAAAGGAATTATAATTTAGCAAGTGTGAATAATAAGGTTAAAAAAATGCGCGTATTAATTATAGATCAATTTGACATATGCCGGGAGGGCATGAAGGCTATCCTTTTGCAGATGGATGAGGGCTGTGAGTTTCTGGAAGCGGATACCATAGAGGATGGTGCTGCGCTGGCCGCTAGCCTTGACCTGGATTTGATTATTATTGATTTGGATGTACCGGAAATTGGCAGTATCGGCATGTTGCACAAGATAGAAACTTCAGGACTGAAGGACAATATTGTTCTTTTCTCCACTTTGGAGGATTATGCGGTTATGCACAAGGCCTATAGAATGGGGATCAGTGCATTCATTGCCGAGCGGACAAAAAAAGAAATTACCATTTCTGTTTTTCAGATTGTGCTTGCGGGCGGAAAATATTTTTCACCGGAAGTTATCAGTGGCATACCATATTTTGAAAGTCAAAGCTCAACAAGCAGATTTCTGGTTACCACAGAAGAAGCGCCCATCTTATCCAAACGGCAATTTGATGTTTTGAGACTTTTGGCAGAGGGCAAGCCCAACAAGGTCATTGCCCGGGAACTGAATATCGCCACAGGTACAGTGAAGGTACATATTGCCGGGATATTAAAGTCTCTGAAAGCAACAAACAGAACCCAGGCTGTCAGCATAGCCAATCATATCAATATTCTGTAATTATTTTCAGCCTGCTTTGGTCTTGATAGCCGCTAGGGCATCATTGAGCAATTGATTTATCACGGCTTTTGGCTTTTGCATTTCAGCGTAAGACCTGAGACCAATAATCTGCACTTGAATAAAACGGGCCAGTGCCCTGACATCACAATTTCCTCCAATTTCGCCGGATTCTCTGGCACGCTCTAACTCAACAACCAGTATATCTTCAAAATTGGCGATCATATCACCGGCTTTTCTTTTCAGGGCATCATTGTCAGGGTTGATATCCGCAAGGGTTTTGGCCAACATACAGGCACAAGGGTTAGCTGGGGTGAACAGCAGTTGCCTTATGAAATGATGTAGCCCTGACATAAAACTATCTGTATTTCTCACTAATGCCTTAAAACTCTTAAAAGATTTAGCCGCGTAAAGATCCATTGTTTCTCTATAAAGATGTTCTTTACTGCCGAAATTGGCATAGATGCTGCCCGGCCTCATATCGAGGTAATCTTCCAGATCGCGCATGGAGGTGCCGGAAAAACCGCTTCGCCAGAATAAATTCATAGCCTTTTCAACGGTTTCGGTCCTGTCATAACGTTGTTGACGTCCCATAGAATTTTTCTTTCATCAAATTTCCGATAATTATACTTGAACGTCTGCTCAAAATAAAGTAGATTTTTTGAACGATCGCTCAAATAAGTATAAATTTACCAACACAGGACATTAGAATATGACAAATTTCCCCCTGCACACGCCTGAAACAGCCCCCGAAGATACCTTGCCGCTTTTTGAAAATTCGCAAAAAGCATTTGGCATGATTCCTAACCTTCACGCGGTTATGGGGGCATCCCCCAGCCTTTTGGAAGCTTATCAGGTCGTTCACGGTCTGTTTATGAAGACATCGTTATCAGCAGATGAGCAGACGGTTATCTGGCAAACCATTAATGTTGAGCATGAGTGCCATTACTGTGTGCCCGCCCATACTGCGGTTGCCAATATGATGGGCGTTGACAAGCAGATTTCCGATGCGTTGCGGGACAACACGCCATTGCCGGAGAAACTCGAAGCCCTGAGAGATTTTACCCTCAAAATGTTGCTCAAGCGCGGGCAGGTCAGTGAGGCCGATGTGACTGAATTTCTGGCGGCGGGCTATAATCAGCAAAATATTCTGGAAGTTATTCTGGGATTATCGCAGAAAGTGATGAGCAATTATGTGAACCACGTTGCCGGAACGCCTTTGGATGCGCCGTTTCAGGTTTTTGACTGGTCACCTAGCAAGGCTTGATTGTTTAATATAAGGGGCAGGCGTTAAAAATGCCTGACCCTAATCAGGCAGGATACCTTCCAATTGCCCAAAGCGGGCGATATTTAACTTTATTTTGTCAGATAATAACCCGTAATAGAGTTTGGGTACCCGGCTTTTATCGGTTTCGTAGTTAGCCGCTTCATAGGCCTGTGCAAAGGCATGATGTTCTTCATCCTGAGACTTTTTCCGCAAAATAGAAGACAGTTCCGCGAGAGCAATTATGCTATTCTTCCGGCTGAACCGTGCAAACCCCTTATAGTGAAAATTCTCATCCACATGTCTATCGCTTAAGGACAGGAACTCACCCATCAATTGATAATAAAGTTCGTTCGTCGACAGCTCATCCAGCAGAAATGAAATTGCCATATCATTTATTTCAGGTAATTGGCCATTGGCATCAGGTTCAATTTTGATGTCGATCAGCCATTTTTCATTGGCGAGTTTTTTGATGGTTTTCAGATGTAGTTTTGCGGAATCATAGTGAATTGATTCAAGTTGGCTTTTTAGACTCTCAAATCCTGTTTTTTCTTCACTTAACTGCACTAAATCAGCATTCTGTGAAATTAACGGCAAGTCGTGGTGGTTGTTAAACGGTGTTGTGAAAGTCTTGTCATGAGTGAAGCGGAACAATTCTCTGGCCTCATGTTCTCTGGCTTTTTTAAGGGCCAGAAAAACCGTTTGAATTATCTCGGATGTTGGTAGTTGTGATTCAACCCGCCACTTTCTGCCATAAACAACTTTTAGGTCCTTTTGAGACTTAAGGGAGATATAATTGTCATAACCGACAATGCCAATTTGGATGTATATGCCGCCTTTGTCCTCGCAAACAAAGATGAGATAGCGGTCATTATAGTCAATATCAAGCACGATTTTTTCCACTGAGAGGCGGGTATGCTGATACAGCAAATAATGCTGCGGAATGCACAGCCCGCCATTGCCCAATTCTATTGATGGTGCATTTTCAATGGGCCTTTCGCCGTGGAGAAGGGTTGGTTCAGATTTTATTTTCATAGAATTTACTTGATATGTATTATTGCACCATGGAGAGTTGCCAGACGAGAGCTCCCGCTGTACCTGCAACGCCGATTAACGTACCCATGGCCCCCATGGCACGAGCCACAACCGGCTTTCCCGGACCGGAAAGGGCATAGGCGTGGGACAAGCGTGCCATAACAAACACCACGGCAAGACCTAATACTATATTTTGCTGTCCACCTGTGATTTCCAGCAAACCAAGCAGAATAAGAAAGATCGGTGCATTCTCTGCGAGATTGCCGTGGCGGCGGATTTTATGATGCAGAACATCATTTCCACCGTCCCCAAGGGAGACTTCTGCCGTTCTGCGGGCAAAGCCAACAGTCATCATTAGGGCAACCTGCATTGTGCCAAGAAGTGCTGCCGTATAGCCACTGATAAGCGGTAAAGTTAGTGTATGTTCCATCGCAAATTCCTTTGATAGGTTGGATAATATGATTACCTAATTAAACATGCTAAGTATCCTTGACAAGCTATTGAATAACTGACAGCATGGTGCAAATTTGCACCAATACAAAATAGCGGACTGTAATGAATTGGGATGATCTGAAGATTTTTCTGGCGGTTTCTGAGGCGCCATCCATGCGGGCGGCGGCTAAACAGTTGAAGGTGAGTCATTCCAAAGTTTCCCGCCGGATTGAATCTCTTGAAACCAGTATGGGCGTAAAATTATTTGACCGGATGCCTGATGGCTATAAGCTGACGGAAGCCGGTCAGGAGCTTTTGCCGGTTGCTTTGCAGACGGATGATAGTCTGCACGCCTTTGGCCGCAGTGTGACGGGACGGGACAGCACCCTTGAGGGGCAAGTCTGTGTCACTGTTCCCGATGTGGTTGTGATCAATCTTTTTATGCCGTATTTTCTCAATTTTATGGTGGAAAACCCGGGCATTCAGATAAAAGTCAATGATTCTACCGAAGTATTTGATTTGTCACGAAGGGAAGCAGATGTGGCTATCCGCCTGACTTATGCGCCACCTGAGCATTTGATAGGGCGTTGTCTGGGCCAAATGCATCAGGCCGTATACGGGACACGGGCTTATGTGCAGGAATATCGACCTGATTTAGCGGATTCATCGGCCCGGTGGATTGGGTGGGGCATGCCGGAGCAACGTCCGGGTTGGGTGGACAAGTCGYCTTTTCCACATCTTCAGATGGTGGGACATTTTAACAATATTCTTATTCAGTATGAGGCAACAAAACAGGGTGCCGGTATCGGATATTTTCCGTGCTTTCTTGGGGACCATGCGCCAGAACTGGTTCGGTTGAGTGATCCAATCCCTTCCTTGGAAGTATGGTTATTGTCACACCGTGACCTGAGGGCGGCGGCGCGTATGCGGGCATTCCGGCAGTTTATCATACGCCATATTCCAGACATCAAGGCCAGACTGGAAGGTGGATTGGGGCAGACTGTGGCTTGTACAGATGTTTGACAGCTTATACGTCTTTGTTGACGGCATTAAATTTGGGCGCTCTGATAAGTTCTTTTGGTTTCCCGGTCAGAAAGCTCTGTGAAAAGTCCACGCCCATATCGGTCAGTATTTTCAGGGTTTCCGTGTTGGGAATACCTTCAGCAATGATTTTTCTCCCTTTTGATTTTCCCACATCAATGATCAATTGTATGAAGCGTTGTGTTTCCGGGCTTTGTGATACTTCCTCACAATAAAGGCGGTCAATCTTGTAATAATCAACGGGAAAGCGGCTCAGATTATAAAAATTGCTTGACCCGATTCCAATATCATCAAGTGCCAGTTTAAATCCTGCGGCCTGAAGTTTTTCCATGGTTTTGATGGCCTGTGAAATATTCTTGTTGGCCAGGGTTTCTGTTATTTCCAGAACGATTTTATCTCTGGGTACATTCTCACGGGACACAATGTCATTCATCAGGCCCACAAAGCGCGGGCTGGTGAAAGAAGAACCGGTTAAATTTATTGATATGCTGTCAATCTCTGTGTTGCCGGCGTCATTGAGGCGGTGGAAATTCCGGCACAGAAGGGCGATGACATAGAGGTCGATATCCTGTGAAACTTTATTGAAATCGGCATATTGCAGAATTTTGGCGGGTGAGTGAATGTCCGTGGCCGTCCGGTAGTGACGAAGCAGAACTTCATATTTACGGGTTTGCGGGCCATCTCCGAGCTTTACGATGGGTTGGGCAAAAAGCCCTAATTCTAAATCACTTATCGCCCGGCGTGCATGGCGCAGCCCAATTCTTTTTTGGCGATAGTTATTAAATTCCTCGCTTTCCGCAGCTACATACCAATAGGCCCTTCCCGCTGAAAGGAAGGCTTTCTGAATGGAAAATTCAAGACGTGAAAAGCTTTCGCCAGAATGGTTTGATAACGGTGTGATTCCCATCAGAAGTTTGGGAAAATAAGCCCTGTTATTTATTTCAATCCGGCGTGGGGAATTTTCATCGATGAAGGCATGGAGGCGATCTTCAAGTGTTTTATAATCGCCATCAAGAATAATCATGAAAGCATTAAAAGATACTTTAACGACTATCCCGTCGTCAAAATTTTGCTGAATAATATTTTCTATCATTTTGATCATGGTGTTTTCTGCCGAAAGACCATTGGTTTCGTTGAGCCGGATGACTTCTGACGCCGGATTAATCTGGATTTTTATCAACAGATGGTTTTTTCCGGTTTTTTGCATGGCGTGAAAAAGTGCTGAAAAAGATGAAATATCCGAGATGGCCGCAAGGTCAGGACTGTCCGTTGCAGCAGTATCCGTATGTCCGGCAAGCATTTCCTGATATTCATATTCGGCCAGAATTCGGATGGCCGCCTGAACAAGCAGCGGGATGATAAAGGGGGCAAGAATACCCCAGGCATAGTCTTTTGTCATAAGGGACACGCCGCCGACAATTGCCGCGCTGACATATGTTATGGGGTTTTTAAAAGTTTTATAAGTCCCGACTTTAAAAGAGTGGCCAAAGCTTCCGCCAGTATCAGACATGTTGATCCTTATAATTCCGGTTTTTCATGGAATAATGGAGATAAGTGGCAGTCAGGTCAATATGGATAGCCGATAATAGCCAAGATTTTTTTCAGAAACGTCTTTCGTATCCCGAATTTTTATGTTAGTTCTTTTATTCAATTTAATGATTAAAATACATTTAAAAACCACTATTAAGCATCAAGCCGTCATTTCTGGAAGATACGGTTGAAAATATAGGGAGACCATCCATGACTGTTCAAACCCCCGTTCAGAATTCCATGAAGGCCGGAACCTGGAAAAAATCAAGCTGCAAGATGTGCATACACTCCTGCAATACCATTGTTCATGTGACCGATGACGGTGTTATTAACAAGATTGAAGGTGATCCTGACAGTCCGGCAAATATGGGCCGTCTGTGTCCCAAGGGCAACGCGGCCATCATGCGTCATTATGACCCGAGCCGCTTTAAAACACCCCTGAAGCGGACCAATCCAGAAAAGGGTCCGGGCATTGACCCCATGTGGGTGCCGATCAGTTGGGAAGAGGCTATGGAGACAACCATCCGTGAGCTGAAGACCTCTATTGATGAAGACCCCCGCAAGCTTCTGCCGTCCATTGCGGATTTTCAGAAGCTGTATCTCTGGGCCTGGCCTCTGGTGGTGGGCAACAGCAATTATTTCTCGACCGCAGGCAGCTTTTGCGGTGGCGGTTATCATCCCATGAATGGTTTTATTCATTCCACCTTTGCCGCTGCGAATGATGTAAATTATTGTAATTACTGGATTAATAACGGCAGTGGTGACGGGTTTTCTTCTCATCTTCATACGGCGGCTCAGGCCTTTCATGTGGCCAATGCCCGGGTGGAGCGCAATATGCGGGTGGTCTGCGTGGAGCCTCGCCTGTCCATTGGCGGGGCCAAGGCCGAAGAATGGGTGCCCATCAAACCCGCCTCTGACCGTCATTTTGCCCTGGGGATGTGCCATGTGCTCATAGAAGAAGGGCTTTGTGATTATGAGACCCTGAAACATGATACCAACGCGCCTTATCTGGTGGGCGAAGACGGTTATTTTATTCGGGACAGTGATGGTAAGGTTTATGTCTGGGACGGCAAAGACAATAAGGCCAAGACCTATGATGACAAATCCATCGGTGAGTTTGCCATTGAGGGGTCCTATGAGGTGGAGGGCAAGCCCTGCAAGCCCTCTTTTCAGCGTTTCAAGGATATTCTGGCCGAATGCACACCGGAGCAGATGTCAGAAATCACCACGGTGCCTGCGGAGACCATCCGCCGTATTGCCCGCGAATTTTCCAAGGCCGCAGATATTGGCAATACCATCACCATTGATGGCCGGACCCTGCCGCTTCGCCCGGCGGGATATAATTACTACCGGGGCGCCCATGCTCATAAATACTCAACCCAGTCCAACCATGCTTTCAAACTGGTCAATATGCTGGTGGGCAGTATTGATATGCCGGGCGGCCATGTGGGGGCAACGTTAGATGATCAGAAGGTGGACAATGGCCACGTGGCCGAGGGTGACAGCGGGCAACTGCTGGGCACCCCCCATCAATTAGGCCCCCATCCGGGTTTTTCCTTTCCGCCGGATAATATGGACCTGATGAGTTATTTCCCTCTGGGGGTTCATCCGGGGCATCTGAATGTAGAAGTCTGGAAAAACCCTGAAAAATTCAGCCTGGATTTCAAGCCGGATGTGATGCTGATCTGTCATTCCAATCCCATCTGGAGCCTGCCCGGCAACCGGGAAGACTGGTTCCAGATCATGCGCGAGATGCGGTTTATCGTCGCCATTGATATTGTGCCCAATGACACCAACGCTTTTGCGGATATTATCCTGCCGGGGCATGATTCACTGGAAAGCTGGAACATGACCATGATTGAGCCGCCCCATACCGAAGGCATGTGTCTGCGTCAGCCCATGACCGACCCGCTTTATGATACCCGCAGTGAGGAAGACATCTTCAATGATCTTTCCGAGGGGCTTGGTGTGCTGGAAGTCTGGAACAGCGTGCTGAATATCGTTAATGGTTTTGAGGAAAGCCCTAATCTCAAGCTGGAACTGGACCAGAAACACAGCGACAAGGAAATTGCCCGCCGCAAGGGGTTGAACTGGAACGGCAAGGACCTGGACTGGTATATTGAGCATGGTCATTCGGTGACCCCGCGCCGCACCGACAAATGGTATAAACCGTGGGATGGAATGCGGCTGAATTTCTATATAGAGGATATTATCCGCGAACGCGATGGCCTCAAGAAATCAATGGATGCGGCAGAAGTTCCCATCCGGGACGAATGGCACTGGGATGATTATCAACCCCTGCCAACACCGGTGCTGGAGCCTGTGTTGCGCGACAACGGCGAGTATGACCTTTATGCCATTACGTTTAAGGATATTCAGCTCAATTTTGGTGAAAGCCTGACCAATCCGTGGATCAAGGATATTGTCTATCGTGACCCGGTTCATACGGCCCTGCAACTGAACCCCAAAACCGCTGCCGCCAAAGGAATGGCAGACGGTGATCTGGTACTGGTCGAATCCCAATATGGCAAAATATATGGCAGACTGGGTCTGACCGAGGGTATTCACCCGGAAACCATCGGGGTGTCCAATTCCCTGTCGCGGATGATGTCCCAGAATGCAGGCGTGCCCTACGGCGGTGGTCATTTTAATGACATGCTGCCGGCGGACCTTGAAAATACCGATGCCTGTAGTGGCCAGTGCGAATCTGTTTGCCGGGTGAAACTGACCAAGCTTGACCATATCCCCGACGAACTGAAGGGAAAAGACAGCGTCTATAGCTATAGCGATGGAAAGGCTGTGCAATGACCAGTTACGGAATGGTATTTGATGTTAAACGCTGTATTGGCTGCAATGCCTGTACGGTGGCTTGCAAACAGGAAAACTCCCTGCCGGACGGAGTGTTTTTTACCCGCACGTTAAGTCTGGAAAGCGGCGAATTCCCCAATGTGTCGCGCACCTATCTGCCGACCATCTGTAATCATTGTGAGGATGCCCCCTGCGAAAAGGTCTGCCCCAGTGGCGCCACCTATACCCGCGATGACGGCATTGTCATGGTGGATGCGGCGTTATGTATCGGTTGCGGTTCCTGTGCGGTGGCCTGTCCCTATGATATGCGGACCCAGATTGAGGAAACCCAGCTCAAAAACGGCCTGTTCGGTGATGGCAACCTGACCCCGTTCGAGGAACAGGGCTATTCGCGATTTGAATGCGGCACCTTCACCAAATGTGATTTCTGTTCAGAGCGCGTGGATGCGGGCAAGGACCCGGCCTGTGTCGCCACATGTCCCACGGACGCCCGTGTGTTTGGCGATCTTGATGACCCGGACAGCAAGGTCAGCCGCCTGATCCGGGACCGTATGGGACGTCAGCCGCTGCCGGAGAAAAATACCCGGCCAAAAGTATTCTACATCGAATAATCTGAGGAGAAATATAATGGCTAATATGAGTTTAAAAAATGTCCTTCGCCCCGGATTTGTCGGGCATACTTTTAAGTCCGGTTACCGGTTTCAGCGTTATTGGGATACGCCCATGGCCACGGCCTTCTTTTGCGGCGAGACGGGGGCAGGGCTGTTCATCGTCTCCATGCTGCTGAATTTCATGCCCGGAATCATGCTCGGTCTTTTGATTACCGGTGTCGGCAAGACATATTTTCACCTGAGCCACATGGGGGTGCCCAGCCGGTCATGGCGGGCCATGTTGCGGCCTGACCGATCCTGGATCAGCCGGGGTCTGTGGGGCATTATTTTCTTTGTGGGATTCGGCAGTATTTATCTGTTTAGCCAACTGTTCGGCATCGTGCCGGAGATATTGGTCAAACCTGCTTATATGCTTGCCCTTGCCGGAGCCATGGTGGTTGTGGTCTATCAGGGCTTCGCCATGTCCCACTCAACCGCCATATCGCTGTGGAGCACCGGATTGATGCCAGTGTCCAGCATGTTATATGGTTTGCTGGCGGGAACATCACTTGTGATGGCCCTGAATACCCTGGGTTTTGCCGTTGCCGATGAAAATCAGCTTGCCATGATTGCTGTGGCTCAGATTATATTGGTTGTGGCGGTTTTACTGGCTATATTGAGCTTGCTGCATGGGGCAAAAAATGGCTCAAAAGGCGCCCAACAGTCTTATGAACTGCTGACAAAGGATTTTCTGTCACGGCCTTTTCTGTATGGTGTCATCGGTATCGGGACCATTTTACCGTTTTTAATTCTGATGTTCGTCCCGGCAAGTTTCATCACAACCCTGACCGCAACGGGGTCAATCATGATCGGATTTTACCTGTTCCGTGTGCTGATTTTCAAGGCCGGTGTCATGGACCCCATCCTGACCCCGGCAGATATATTTGGCCGGTAGATTGTTTTTGCCTCATTCGGAGAAAGTTCAGTAACCGAGCCCTTCAGGGTAAGGCAAGGCCAAGTGGCCGCCCGAGTTAATACGAGGAGGGGGAGTGCGTGA
>NVTJ01000002.1 GCA_002401545.1 Alphaproteobacteria bacterium | reverse complement strand
CTGAGTGGACAGATTTTCTGTGGTGATCTGGGTCATTTTATTTCTTTCTTTTTGATGGGGGATAACTCCCCCGCGTCGCTAAGTCTCTGGGCACGCTCCCCCTCCTCGTATTAACTCGGGCGGCCGCTTGGCCTTGCCTCAGCCTTTTGGGGCTTCGGGTGGTGTCTTGTTGTGGTCATTGATGCGAATGTGGGGGAATACCCATTGTTCAAGGCGGGCCATGAACTGATCTTCGGCATCACCCCATGATTTCACGCGGATGATGGTTTTGGCGGCGGGGACGTTGTCGCGGGCCGGGCGGCATAATAATTGTTCTATTTCCGCGCTGGCCATGGCAAGGTCCAGTTCTTTAATCCGCCGTTTGATATAATCCGGCACAGGATAGGTCAGGTTCGCGGCGGCATAAATGGCCGTGTCCTGCAGGTATTCGATGTGTTTTATGGCCTTGATGGCCTGGGGACATATCAATTGGAGCGCCGCTTTAAAGGGCGCGGACAGATCATTGATATAGGCCTCATGAGCATCATGAAGCAGGGCATAGGGTTTGAGTTCCGGTAATGACAGGTCACACATGATCACGCAGTGCTGGGCCACAGAATAGGGCAGAGGTGTGGCCCCAGTATAACGGTTGATTTTTGCCAGATGTGCGGCAATGTCACGCCAGTTGATGTCACGGGGGAGCGGTGTCAGAAGATAATGGTCACGACCGGAAAATGTGGGAGTTGTCGGGGATTTTTTTGATTGTTGTGGCGGATGATATCGCTGTCCGATGGTGCTGTCCATAGCAACGGCTTTTTCGATGAGTGATGTTTTTTCCGGCATTTTGTTTTCCTCTCGTTGGGATGGTTTCAGGCGGCTTTGGGGCAGGGTTGTGGGGGCCATGAAATGGCAGGCAGGATATCCGTTAACGACTCCCATAAGGGCGGGGTGGCATATGCCGCGTGGGGTTTGACGGACGCCAGAACCTGCCCGAGGATTGTGTTCGCATCAATGGGCCGATTAAGACAGGGGTTTAAAATTAAAGATCGTTTGATGCCTTCCATCACCTGTTTAATCAGAGCAGGGGAAGCACCGGCCATTTCTTCCGCCAGGGTATCAATGTCTTTTTCGGGGAGTGCATAGGGAAAGAGATATTTATTCAGGATGGCAAAGCGTTCTTCCTGTCCCGGCAATCCAATATCCAGATGAAGCCCAAACCGCCGCCATAAAGCCGGATCGATGGCATCGCCCCGGTTGGTGGCGGCGATGCAGATGCCTTTATGTTCCTCAATCCGCACCAGAAGGGCATTGACAACAGCGTCTTTTCCTTTTCCGGCACTACTGCCATCTGATGTGCGGGACGTTGCGATGGCGTCAAATTCGTCAAGGAATAAGACCGCAGGAACCTCAGCGTTTTTGATTGTGCTAAAAAGCTCACCAATATGGTTTTCTGTTTTGCCGACATAGCTACTGACGATGCTGTCCATCTTTACCGAAATCAATGACATGCCGAGACGGGCAGCGAAATGGTGGGCAAGGGTGGTCTTGCCGCATCCAGGTGGACCATAGAGCAGGGCCGTGTTGCGGGGTTCAATATTCACTGATTCAAGTGCGGTGCGCATGTTAATTTCCGTCATCCATTCATGGACGGCATCCCGGACCGGCCTGATCAGGATAGGGACCACGGCATCGGCGGGGTGGCGAACCTCACAAAATGATTGCAGGTTACGGGGCAGTTGAAATTTTGCCGTCATTTTTTACCGCCTTTCTTCTTTTGTTTCGTGGGGGAACTATCGTTCGCTCCTCGCTTACTACTTGAGTTCCCCCGCTCGTCGCCTCGCTCCCCCTTGGCGGGTGTGGTTTCGTCCGGGGTAGCGTTCCCTTGGTGGCCTTACCATCGCCGTCACCGGGTTTTTTCGTGGCGCGACGCCATGTGTCGGGGATTTCCATCCCGTCATGTCCGGCGGCCTTGCACCATCCCTGATCCCATGCGCCGCGGCGGGGGTCACCGGCGATGAAGGGGTTGTCAATGACCTTGGCACCGTCTTTGGCGGCTTCAAACCCCATTTCCTGCGCCTTGTCCACGGTGATGTCCTTGTCGCCGAAAACTTTGATGTCTTCCTTTTTTTCGGTGGTGTCAGTCGGGTCTTTTGCCGGGGATTTACCACTTAACTGGCGGCGGGCGGCTTCACCAAGCGGTGTATCATGCAACATACCCAGAGCGGCGCGGTAGATGTCGAGCAAGGCTTCCTGTTCGGCCAGTCTATCGTCTGTGATCCTGCGGTCCTTGATAATCTGGTTGATGGTTTTAACATCATAACCCATGGATTTTGCTTCTGACTTCACATCTTTGATGTCGTTCTGGATGCACTTTTTTTCTTCTTCCAGTCGCTCTACGCTCTCAATGAAAGATCGAAGCTGGTTCGCCGGAATGCCGTGGGTGTTGATCATGATTTTTTCCCGTTTGGTTTTGAATTGCTCTATTAATTACCCATATTGTACAATTAGTCAAATAAAAAATGGACAATAAGGGTAAAGAAATATTTTTTCAATTGGGGTAGCATTAAAATTTGGCGTAAATAAAAGGGATGAGGTCGTTATGAATATTGATATTCAAACTGCACTTGATATCGTAAAAAAATCTGTGAATAGAAAACGGTTTAGAATTCCACAACCTGCAACATTTGCAATTCAATATGATCCTGATGAAAAACCGGAAAATGGTGTGGATGGTGTTGGGGCCCGCATTTCAAAAAGTCTTCCGGGAATACTCGTTGGTATCAAGTATCAAGACGAATACGGTGACAGAAGTAGTCGCCGGATAACCTGTAAAAATATTCAAAAGGTTGGTAGTGATGTCTATATGTTCACAGCATATTGTCACGAGGCAGAAGGTCCAAGGAATTTTCGATCAGATCGGATGCAAGAGGTTGTTGACTTACGAACAGGCGAAGTATTTGGGACAGGTTTGGAATTCATAAGAACCTTGGTCGCGGACGGCATGTTGCCGGAGGAAATACATTCTGTAAAACCGGTTGGAAAACATCAAAGATATATAACTACCCATTGCGGGAAAGCTATTTGTGTATTGGTATATATGGCTCGTTGTGATGGTCATTTTCATGAAAAGGAATTATTAGTCATTGGTGAATTTATTAAGGATATTTGCCCGCAGGATGAATATGACTATGATTTGTTGGCAATACTGAATCATGCAGCAATCACTTATTCCGACCACAGCTATTTTGTTGAATCGTTGGAATATCTATATAAAGCAAACTATTTTCTGAATAAAATTATTCAACCGAAACTATTGAAATATCTAAGTGATTTGATTTATGCAGACGGAATTCTTGCACAGGAAGAAGTCGATGGGGTTTTAGAGGCAAAGGATGTTGTGGCGGATGTTAAAGAGGTAAATCATCAGGAATTTCTTGACGATTTATCTAGTGGTGCATGGCGGGATATATCATGTGCGGTAGCTGGTAACTTGATTTTCATTGATAACTTTGAGTTTAAGAAAAGATGTAAAGATAAGGGTTTTCACTTTTTTGACTTTGTTCATGATGGTCTAAAATTTCTAGTTCATGGTAAGGGTGGTGACCAAGATGTTTTTGAGGCACGTACTTTGGGGATTGAAATCATTACTGAAATTGAGTTTATGAATGTTACTGCTAAGGATTAATATTCTGTCTATAAATCTGTCAAAACCTGAACAACCCGGCCCACAATATGCAAGCCATCGTGCGGAAAAATAGTGTCGTGATCGTCGGTGCTTTGGGGTTCAAAGCGGATGGGGTTGCTGCGATACCTTTTAAAACTCGCCCCTTCACTATTACGAATAATATAAGATTTTCCGTCAATCAATTCCTGATCATCATAATTCACAATAATAATAGAGCCTTCCGGTGCAACCCGGTTCATACTTGACCCAACCACCTTCAGGGCAAAGGTGGTTGTTTTGTTGTAATTGCTGATTATTTTCTCTGCGTCGCTTAAATCACTCAGAAGAGTTTCTTCGGTGAATGCGCCTGCCTGGACCCATGAGATGACAGGAATTTCACGGGTAGGGAGAATTTCTTCAAAAATTTCTACAAGGCGGCAATTAAATATTTTTGCCATACGTTCTGCCCAGACATCGCTTAATCTTCGCTCACCGCGTTCCAGCTTTACAACAGTTGATTTCCCGCAGTTAAGAAGGTCTGCGAGCTGTTGCTGGGACAGCCCTTGTTTGTTTCTCAGTTCTTTAATTCTGTTTTTCATGGCGGCATATTACCCTATCTGGGTAAAACAAAAATGACTATTATGGGTAATTTTGGCTTGACTGTTATTGTACAATATGGGTAATAGTGTACTTATGACATTTCAAAATTACATAAAAAGCAAAAATATTCCGATTAAAACGGTGGCGGATGAATTGGAAATCAGCCAGAGTTTTCTCTATAAAATCCTTGCTGGTGAGCGCGAACTTGGGCCTAAGCTGGCCGCGCGCATAGTGGTGTGGTCTGATCATGCTTTGACCTTTGATGATCTGTACGCGGAAGCCATTCTTGAGGAATCGGTGCGTGTGGGGGCGGCAGAATGAAGCTTCCCCAGTCGCTCCATTCTGCACAACTCCCCCAATTGCCTGCGGGCAGACGGGGTATTCAGTTTTTTCAGGGTCTGTTTGATCTTATTTATTTTCATATTGTCTCAATCGCCGGCGCTATGCGCTTAGGCTTTCCTCATATTAATTCGGGCGGCCGCTTGGCCTTGCCTCAGCCCTTAATGGCTTCGGATCGGAGTCTTTTCTGGTCCAGGGCTATGTCCGAACTATCGCGCAGAGCGCGGTTTTTGTCATTTGAGCAGTCGGGGGGAATTCTCACATGAGCAGACAACTTCGGAAAATTGATTATCAGCGGCTGATGGCGGCGACGCGGACCCTGACCGGGCAGTGCGGCGGTACAGAAGGGGCGGCGGAGATTACCCGCGTCAATAAGGTCAGCATGTCCAATTACGGCAATATCAACATGCCGGGTCATTTTGCCCCGGTTGATGTGGTTGCGGACCTTGAGGATTTTAGCCAGGATATGCCGGTGACCCGCGCCCTGGCCACAATGCAGGGCTGTGTTTTGCTACAAATCACGCCCAGTGAAGGCGGTGTATTTGGACAGCATCTGGCCGATTTCGGTAAAGAAGTCGCCGATGTTTTTGCCAAAATGGGCGAGGGTCTGGCCGATGACGGGGACATTGATCCTCAAGAAGCGGCGGCGGCCCTGCCTGAAGTGGAAGACGTGCTGCGGGTGGTTGTCGGGCTGTATGACGCGCTCAAAGCGCGGGCGGGGGGTGCTACATGATCAAGGGGGAGCGAGGCGACGAGCGGGGGAACTCAAGTAGTTGCCAAAGCCTTGGCTTCGCCAAGGCGGAAAGTTCAAAAGACAGGGGTGCGAACGATAGTTCCCCCATCAAAACAAAAAATAAAGGCCTTGATCGTATTAAAATACTTAAATTCCTTTCCAACAATACTCTTGAGAATGGGGAACGGTGCGTTTCTTTTGCACCAATCATGGCGGCAACAGGTATGTCAAAACAACGGGTTAGTTCTGTTGTTCGGTGGCTTTCCCATAACGGTCTTGCCGATTTTTACAAGGGATTGATGACGGATGATGGTGACTTTGCCGGAGCCGGATATTGCATTTCAGGGGCAGGGTCCAAAATTCTCGAAAATATCGGAGAGGGGAAAAATGATTAGGTGGTTGCAAAGCCGATGGCAGGAAATATCCGGATTGACGCCCCGGAAACTATTGCGAGGGAGCGATGCCAAGGGTGGGTTGTTTAAGGGTGGAACCTTCAGCCCGGCATTGAAGCAACTGCTGTCCGAAAGAGCGCGTATAAGTGACGCATTGGATCAAGCCCTTGATAATTGGAAATTCCATTTATCCAAAAATAAGAAAATCAAAACTGTGGCGGTAATCAGTGCGCCGGGGATTGAAACCTGCCTTCAGGTGGGTTTTGAGGATGGCAAGTCTTTTCGGCTTCCTCTTGATGGCCCCGCCTTATTCAATCTGAACAATGAAGTGGCGGCGGCGCTGAGCAAACATCTTCACCGGCCCTATGGGGGGAAGGGATGACATCAACCGACATCACCCCTGATAATGATTTAAGCCGCGCGGGTGCTGATTTCCAACACATGGCCGATGGCGGACAGGGCGTCTTCCACCTGATCAATGTGAGACCGATGATTAAAGTCGAGAATACGGCGGACCGTCGTATCTGTGGTTTTAAGACGGCGGGCAAGTTGCGCGCCGGATATATCCTGCTTTTTCATAGCAGCCATCAGATCCAGTTTGGCGATCATCAGGGCGGGAATGCGGATCCCGACCTGCCCCTGTTTTGTGGGGGATGCTTTGGGCATGGCCTTCCCGCTTCGGGCATATTCGCCCAGAGCGGTCACAAGGGCGTCGAGGGCCTCTTGCTTGGTTTCTTCCATAGTATCCGCACCGGTGATGGCTTCGGGTACATCGGGGAATGTGATCAAAAATTGCTTTCCGTCCGCTTTGATCTCTGCGGAGAATATATGTGTCATGCTTCTTCCTTTTATGCGATTTTTAGTTCAGTTTCTTTTTACTTCCTTGTTTTTATATTCTTAAGAGAGGCTTGCGGACCTTTAGAGGTCCGTCTTTTTAATTCCCAGATGTTGGCACATGGCTTTCAAAAGTCCTTCGCCGATTTCCTTTCTCCTGTCTTTCAGGGTTGTAAAGCGGGTGCCATAATGAAGGATGACGTGGCTTCCTTTGCCTTGCTTGCTATTGATAATGATTTCAACGCCGTTTTTGCGTCCAATCTTTTTAACTTTCTTCAAAAACTCATTGCCGTTCATTTGGTATTTTCCTCTCTCTATGTGAATAATATTACACATAAATGTGTGATATGTCAAGGATTTTTTCACACATTTATGTATTATTATTTAAGTTACGGGTGTCGGGTTTATGGGTGAGGTGACAAAAATAGTCATAGGCAACGCCACGCTCTACCACGGCGATTGTCTGGATATATTGCCGACGTTGTCCCCTGTTTCACTTGTGGTTACTGATCCGCCCTATTTGCTGGAACAAGGCGGGATGACAAACGCAGAAATGTCAGGGAAGTTCGACACGCGCGTCTATGACAACAAAGGTGCAATCGTTGATACGCCAATAGGTTGGCCGGAAATAATGCCCGCCATATTCCGCGCAATGGAAACCGGCCATGCTTATGTTATGTGTAACAACCGCCATGTGGCAGCGGCTTTGGCGGCTGCGGCCAAGTCCGGATTCCGGTTTCACAATCTTCTGGTGTGGGACAAAATCACGGCGACGCCGAACCGCTGGTACATGAAGAATTGCGAGTTCACTTGTTTCCTGTTTAAGGGAAAAGCGAAATATATAAATGACTGCGGCTCCCAGCAATTGGTTCGCGTCCCCAATATTCTTAATGCTCCCCACCCAACCCAGAAGCCTGTGGAGCTTATGAAATCATATATCAAAAATTCCAGTCAGGTTGGCGACGTGGTGCTTGATCCGTTTATGGGGTCGGGCACCACCGGTGTGGCGGCACTGATATTAGGTCGACAATTCATCGGCATCGAAAAGGATAAGAAATATTTTGATATGGCCTGTGAACGGGTTGAGAATGCCACCCGTCAAAAGGACCTGTTTTCCTTAGGCCTGGAAGGGCTTCCGGGGCTTTCTTCGGAGAGAGAAGGGGTAGGGTGATGATATCGATCCGAACCTCCACCCAGGGGCTTGCCACCACTCGCCGCAGCGAAGAACAGGTCAAGGCTGACGGATGGCATGGAGTAGGTGTTCTGGCTATCCATATGGATGATGACCGCCTGACTGATTTTGAACGCCAGTTTCTGGAAAACCTTGGAACAGAATTTTATGGCGAAAGGTGCGCAGCTCCCCCGAAGCCATAAAAGGCTGAGGCAAGGACAAGTGTCCGCCCGAGTTAATACGAGGAGGGGGAGCGGCCACGACGCGGGGGAGTATCCCCCATCAGACAAAAAGACCAAACAAATAAACCTATTCTAGAAAGCAAATTATGTCAGATATTACCAATATCCCCCACAATCTGGAAGCGGAACAGGCTTTGCTCGGGGCTATTCTGGCCCAGAATGAAGCCTATTGGCAGGTGGCGGAATTTCTGAGGCCGGAAGACTTTATCAATCCCTTTCACGGCACGGTCTATGAGTGTTTTGGGGATATTGAAAAGTGCCAGACGATCAATCCAGTGACCCTGACCCCGCGCCTGAAAAATCATGCGACGGCCCCGGAAGGGCTTACAGTGGCCGTCTATCTGTCCCGCTTGGCGGCGGCGGCGGTGTCAATTATTCACACGGGCGAATATGGCAAGATCGTCCATGACCTGTCCCTGAAACGGCAACTGATGACGGTCACGCGAGCGGGGCTTATTGCGGCGGGGGATATGACGGATAATATTCCGGCGAAGGAGGTTCGGGAAAATATCGAACAGGAATTACACGCACTCGACCGTCATGATGTGGCGGGGACGGGGTTGGAAGATATGTCGGTGGCGGTGGGCCTCGCTATGGAGCAGGTGGACCTTGCCATGAAGCATGGCGGCGATGTCATCGGGGTTAATACGGGGCTGTATAAGCTTAATCAGGCTACCGGCGGCTGGCGCGAAGGCAGCCTGATTGTGGTCGCGGGGCGGCCCAGTATGGGCAAGACAGCCCTTGCGCTCAATTTGGCGCGGGCGGCGGCGCAAAACGGATTTTGCACGGCCTTTTTCAGCCTCGAAATGCAATCCTATCAATTGGGGCAACGGTTAATTTCAGATATGACATGGACGCCGCAACAATCAGTATCATATTTCCATGCCGGCAAGGGTGGGCTTAGTATGGATGAATATAATATTTTTGCCCGGGCGGGCCAGCAGGCGGCGAAATTACCGCTCTATATCACCGACAAGGGTGGCGTGACGCCGTCGACCATTCGGATTGAATGTATGCGGCTGAAAAGGCGGCTGGAGCGCGAGGATAAGAAATTATCCATGGTAGTGATTGATTATTTGCAACTGATGACAGCCGGGGAGCGATACCGGGGAAACAAGGTGCAGGAAGTGAGCGAAATCACGGCGGCCATGAAGGTTTTGGCTAAGGAGTTGTCGGTGCCGATTATCCTGTTGTCTCAATTGTCGCGGGCGGTGGAAAGCCGCGAAAACAAGCGGCCCATATTGTCAGACCTACGGGACAGCGGATCCATCGAACAGGACGCGGATGACGTTATTTTTGTTTACCGGGAAGAATATTATCTGGCTTTGGCGGAGCCGAAACAGGCGGACAAGCTGGAAGAATGGATGGCGAGATGTGCGCGGGTAGAGAACCAGTTGGACATCATCATCGCCAAACAACGCAACGGGCCACTAGCGACCGTTGGCGTCGATTTTTTCAAGGAAAGCAGCGCAATGAGGGACAGGGCATATGAGTGAGTTTTTTTCATGGCGATCGGCTTTTCAGAAAAGCAGGCTGCCATCTACAACCAAGCTGGTTTTATTCTGCATTTCCACCTATATGAATGATCATGGTGACGGGGCGTTCCCGTCCATTAAAACCCTGATGCAAGACGCATCACTTTCCAACCGTGCGATTATAGATCACACTCAGATCGCGGTCGATGCGGGGTTTTTAAAGGTCGACATGCATGGCTTTAGTGGGCGGGGGTGGCGGCGAAATGAGTATAGAATATGTTATCCGGAATCAGGAAGTGGCCCTGATGAGGTGGTGAACGAGGTTCACTACCCCACTGATGATAAGGTGGTGAACCTCACGACAGAAGGTGGTGAACCTCACGACGTTAAGGTGGTGAACGACGTTCACACTATTACTCCAGTTAACTCTCCAGAGAATACTCCATTGCGCGCGCGAGGTGAGATTTCAGAAAAAGAATATCTGGAACAGGTGATGGTCGCTGCGGAAATTGACCTGGCCAAATGCCTCAATCCGCGAACTCACACCGATGCCACCCGGATTGTGGCGGAATGGCGGACGTCGGGGGTTGATGTGGCGTCCTGTGCTGTCCCTGCCATCGAAACAATCGTGACCCGAAAGCGATTGGCCGGGAAAAGCCCGCCCTGTTCGCTGAAATACTACCGGGCCGCCGTGCTGGAAGCCCATGCCAAGGCTAACCCTAACGCCAATTACGGCAAGGGGGAGCAGGACCAGTGGCGGACACGGGTTGGGATATGGCTGTCGTCGGGCAAGTGGATGGGGCAGTGGGGCGGTGCGCCTGATCAAGTGGGGACGTATGTACCGGGTCACATCCTCGCCGAAATGGGGGTGGCCCGATGAAGAAAGATATCTCCATGGCTGCCCTGTTGCAGTGGACATACGGCGCACAGAAGGCTCACCTCGTGGTCGATCAGGGCCGGGGACTGCTGCCTGATGAACGACGTGCCGATGGTCGGGTGGTCCAGGCTGTGTCCGGGTGCGGTGTCGCCCGCTGCATGGACAACGCTATCCTTGGGGTAGAGATCGATTACTATGGCCCTGATCACGGGTCGCTGGATACTGATGCCGAGGAAGTCCATGACCTCGTCCGATCTGCTGTTGATATCAGGATGTTTGATTATGTTCAGACGGGGCAGATCATCCACTATGGTCAGACCGGGGTGCTGCCGAACTGGATGCCGGGTGCTGTGCCGAAGCTCGGCCCGGTGTTGGATCGTCGGGGCAGACCTAAGATGTTATATGCAGATATGAGGAACTCAAAGCGACCATATCTATGCGAACTGAAACTCATTATTTCGCCACAGCAAATCGAAATTGCACGGGAAATCTATTCAAAGTTTGTAAATGCGGTTGATAGACTAAAAAAATATTATCAGGCGAACCCATTGAAACTAAATGGCTATCAGGTGGTGTCACTCGGTATTCAGCATGACCCATGGAAAAAAAACATTGACGACGGCGGTGAGAATTGACATGGTGGCTGTGGCGATAAAAGCAACCAAGGCTCGTATAGGAAACTATGCGGGCCTTTTTTATTGCCATTATTGATATAGTTTCCTCCCTGAACGACTGCACCCTGCCGTCCGGTTCACACAGACCGGCGGGGTGCCTCTTTCAAAATAACTCAATAAATACAATGTGTTAGTGAAATCTGATAGTGATTATCAACAATAGCCCACGGGTCCTCTCTGGGCTTTCGCGCTATATGGGGGTTTCTAGCATCGAGGTTTTTTTATTGGGGGGTGTTTTTATTGATGCAACTTAGGAAAATCACGCAACATAGGTATGCAACTGGCACAACATTAAAGGTAATTTCTGGCGGATTATATGGGACAGGCGGCAAGTACGAATGTGGATATTATGAATTTGTCCGATGTCGCAAATGCCACAGGATTAAATAAATCAACCGTTACAAGGATAGTGAAGGCCAACCCTGATTTAGTGCAGGGGAAGCAAGGGCGATCAATCCTGATCAGCAAGACAAAATTTAATCTTGTTCGCGCTCAGGCCACGAATATGGCCAAGTCCGGTAATCATGCTGGTCGGGTGGCTGGTGAATTGCCATTGGGTAATGATCATGTGCCGGAAGTCGTGGATAGCCAAGAGCCTGCGGCGGGTTCGGCATTGAATGGTGCGCGGACCAGGGTAGAGATTGCAAAGGCTGACAGAGCTGAAATGGATTTGCAGATTCGCCAGGGCCAGTATGTGCGGGTGGATGATATTCAAAAACATATATTTGAAGCGTTCCGGACGATACGGGATGAGCTTCTGGCCCAGCCGGCCCGGACCAGTGTTGAACTGGCGAGTATGTCTGATCCGAAAGAGGTCAAGGCGCACCGGCTGGAAGAAAACAAGTGTCTTTTGAAAAGGCTTTCTGAAAAAATTAAAACGGATATGAAATAAAAATGAGTTTTGCAACAGCGGCATTGGTGGTCAGTATGACAATCTCCGCTGCCCTTGCGCCGCCTGAAGATGTGGATATCTGCGATTGGGCTGCGGAAAATATTGTTGTGCCAGACGGGCCTTATGCCGGGCAGATGTATGATGTGAATATTACCCCTTATGCCCGCGAACCTCTGGAATGTATGGATCCATCTTATCCTTGCAATAGAACATCGATAATGAAATCGGCGCAAACCGGGTTATCCCTGGTGTTAATCATCGCTGCGGATTTTGCCATTATCCATTATCCCGCAAATATGCTTTTTGTGTTTCCGGACGGGGATAATATCAAGAAGTTTAACAAGAAGAAATTTCAACCAATTATTGATACGTCTTCTGCGTTGCGGAAAACTGTTAAAGATCAAAAAATCGGTGGTGGCGGTGGTGGCTCTACTAATTTGGAGAAATCTTTTATCGGGGGTTTCCTGACTTTAACGGGTGCGGGCAGCCCAACTGGTTTGAGTTCTCAAACCATCAAATATGATTACCGGGATGAAGTTGACAGGTTCCCGCTGGAAGTTGGAAGCGACGGCGATCCCCATGGCCTGATCGATGCGCGACATACATCTTATGAAATGACTGGTGATTGGAAGTCGGCGGAAGTTTCAACACCGGTTATTCTGCAAATTTCACGAATTAACAAAATGTTTGAGGCGGGTGATCGGCGTAGATATCATTTACCTTGCCCACATTGTGGCCATGAATTTGTTCTGGCTTTTGAAAAGGACTTGTTTTTCTTTGACAAGTCACCACCCTACAACCCCTATTTTGCCTGTCCAGACTGTGGCGGTGTTGTGGAAGAACATCATAAACGAAAAATGGTCGCGGCGGGGCGGTGGATTGCCGAATTTCCAAATGAGGGTCGTGAACCGTCGTTTCATCTGAATGCATTTATCAGTCCATTTGTGCCTTGGGGGAATATTGTAAAAGATTTTCTGGAAGCTCAGGGCAATCCCAGAAAATTAAAAGCATTTTATAATTTACGTCTGGGTTTGGCATGGGAAGAGCGGGGGGATGCACCAGCTTGGAAGAAGTTATATTCCCGGCGGGAAGATTACAAACTTAAGACCCTGCCTATTGGTGCGTTATTTCTGACCGGGGCTGCGGACGTGCAGGGGGACGGGATTTATTATGAGGTCACGGCGTGGGGGTATGGCGGCACCAGTTGGTCGGTGGATTACGGGTTTCTGACCGGGGATCCTGCGGCGGCTGATGATGTGGCCTGGCTAAAATTATCAGAAGTTTCGGGCCGTAAATATCCCGACAGTTTTGGTCATGCCTGGCCTATAGATGCGTTTGCCTGTGATAGTGGTTGGTCATCGCACAGTGTGTACCGTTGGGTACGAAAGGATCCGCAGAGGCGGCGGGCTGTAATGGGTGATCAGGGCGGGTGGCATAATCCGGCCATATCCCGCAAGCCATCTTTGAAAGATGTGGATTATGATGGTGAGAAGGTTAAAAACGGGGTTGAACTTTGGCATGTGGGGACGTGGTCCCTGAAATCTGAATTCTATGCCAATTTGCGCAAAGAAGGCATCAAAGAGGGTCAGGAATTCAACCCGCAGGGTTATTGCCATTTCTGTGAAGCTCACGAAAAGCGGTTTTTTAAACAGATTACTGCCGAATATATTAAGAAAAAAACCAATAGCGTTGGCCGTGAAATTTTGTCCTGGGAACAATCAGGTGAGAACCATTGGTTGGATTGCCGTGTTTATAACATGGCTATGGCGGACCATCTGGGTATTAATTTGATGACCGATGATGATTGGCGGGCGTTGGCGCGGAAAAGGGAAGTTCCAGAGGATCAGGGTGATTTATTCATTCAGGCATCTAAGGTTCATGGGCCTCAAGAGCCTGAAAATCAGGAAACCAGAGAAAAAGAAACCGAAGATAAGCCCACCAGTAATGGGGATGATTGGCTGGCTGATATTCGTGATGACTGGATCAATTAATGGCCTATACCCTATCACAATTAGACAAGCTGAAAGCCGCATATGCTGAGGGCGTGCTGGAAATTGAAGAAGATGGGCGCAAGGTCAAGTTCGGAAGTGCGCGCGATCTTCAAAATCGGATAAATTCCATTGAACAGGAATTGCAAGCCCAGAGTGGTTTTACATCCACGATCATGAAATTTGAACGGGATTAAAATGTCAAGTAAAAACATTTTGGAGCGTGGCCTTGCGATGATATCGCCAGAGTGGGCGGCCCGCCGCATGGGCGCGCGCTTTGCTCTCGAAGAAATGACCCGGGCTTATGATGCGGCCAAGAATACCAACCAAACTGGGGGATGGACAGCCCTTGGCACGTCGGCTAATGCTGAAATAGGTCCGGCAATATTCAATCTTCGTAATCGGTCACGGGATCTTGTACGGAACAGCCCATGGGGCGCGAAAGCGGTAAGGATCATCCAGTCGAATGTGGTTGGGCGGGGAATTACGCCCTATTTACCGCGTGGGACAAAGCAAGAAAAAAACCTGATCATGGATCAGTGGGAAAGATTTTCTGATAATTGCGACCCTGAAGGCATGATGGATTTCTACGGGCTGCAGGGGCTGGTAATCCGCGCTGTTTTTGAAAGCGGGGAATGTTTGATCAGGATTCGAAAGCGGCCAAGTTCATGGAAGATGGATATTCCTGTTCAGTTGGAAGTGCTGGAATCAGATTTTATTGATTATGGCAAAAATGAATCCCTGAAAAATGGCAATATTATCATATTGGGCCGTGAATTTGACCGACATGGTCGCAGGGTCGCCTATTGGCTGTTTCCTCAGCACCCTGGTGATAGTCTGGTCAATTACCGCAAGGGATTTGCCAGTCAGAGGATTGATGCTCGTGAAATTATCCCGATCTTTGATAAATTACGCCCCGGACAGGTGGCCGGTGTGCCGTGGATGGCCCCGGTTGCTCTGAAAACCCGTGATGTGGAAGATTATGACGCTGCGGAACTTGTTCGCAAGAAGATTGAGGCGTGTTTTGTGGCATTTATTCAGACTTCTTCACCTGGCAAGCATGGTGGTTTTGCGGGTACTGGGGAAAAAGACGACAAAGGTGATCTGGTCGAGCGCATATCACCCGGTCGGGTTTATCGTCATGGACATGATCAGGATGTGAAGTTTGGATCGCCCGCCAGTGTGCCGGGTTATGGGGATTATATGAAGGTCCAGCAACATGCCATCGCGGCGGGTATCGGAATAAGTTACGAGCAATTAACGGGAAATCTGGCGGATGTGAATTATGGATCGCTCCGTGGCGGCAAAGTGGAATTCTGGGCGGTGCTGGATATCTGGCAGCATCTTATGATGGTACCTCAATTATGTAAACGGGTCTGGAATCATGTCAATGATGTTGCGGTATTTCTGGGACAACGTCAGCCGGGATATAACCCAGCCACATGGACGGCCCCTATCCGGCCATGGATTGATCCCCGTAAAGATGCGGAAGGTCAGGAAGCCCTGATCAAGTCCGGCATTACCACATTGCAACGGACAATATCGGACCGTGGTGAAGATCCTGAACAGCATCTGGATGAGATCGCGGCCATGAACCAGATGCTGGATGATCGGAAAATCATCCTGACATCGGACCCCCGCCAGAAATTGCAGAAAACAGAAAAAAAACCAGCGAAAAAGGATAGTGCAAATGCCAGTTCAAAAGACTGATAAGACAGAAAGCTATACCCGTAAATCAGTGGACATTGAAAATCAGCATCGTATGGCGGAATTCCGGGCAGATACGATAAATGAGGACAAACGCACCGTCGATGTGGTTTTTTCCACCGGTGCACGGGTTATGCGGTTTAGCTTTATGCGGGGGCGGTATGTGGAAGAACTGTCCCTTGACCCAAAGCATATGGACCTGTCCCGTCTTAATGGCGGCGCACCGTGTCTTGATAGCCATTCATTCTATCAACTGAGTAGTCAGATTGGCGTGGTGGAACGGGCATGGGTGGCGGACGGTGTGGCAATGGCCACAATCCGCCTGTCATCCCGGGATGATGTTGAACCGATTTGGCAGGATATCAGGGACGGGATTATCCGCAATGTATCGATTGGATATAGCGTTCAAAAATATGAGGTTACCAAAAACGAAGACAAGCCCGACGAATATCGGGCGGTGGAATGGCAACCTTTTGAAATTTCATTTGTAACTGTTCCGGCGGATGCTGACGCGGGAGTCCGCCAGAACAGTCAAAATTTAAACCCGTGTATTTTGGAAATGGTGAGGTCTGACCCACCGCAACAGAAAGGAATTGATATGCCAAAGGCTATCAAAAAGGATGCGGAACAGACCGCCGCAACAGAGAACCGGTCAAATGAGAATGCTCCACAATCTCAGAATGTTTCTGAGAATGTGGAATCCACCGAAACGCGGCTTGACCGTAAACCGAAGAAAGACCCTGCTCTGGAAGCTGCCGGTCTTGATGAAAACGCTATTCGGGCGGCAGAGCGTCAACGGGTAACTGACATTCAGGCGGCAGGCCGTTCTGTCGGGCTGGATGACGCTGTTGCCACGCGCTTTGTTGAGCAGGGCCTTAGTGTCGATGAGTCCAAGGTTCGTATGCATGATGAAGTTGCCAAGCGGCAGGAACTGACCGTCATTCGGACTCAGGTTGAGATGCCGCATGATGGTCAGAATGAAGATGAAACCCGTATGGCCGCGATGCAATGTGCTATTGCTCACCGCGCCAATTATCAAAATAATGAATTGACGGACGCCGCAAGGGAATATCGGGGTATGTCTCTTGTGGACATTGCCCGTGACTGCATTGTTCAAAGGGGCGGGAAGGTTCGTGGTTTAACGCCCATGGAAATTGTTGGTATAGCACTAAATACTGAGCAGCGGTCTGGTGGAATGATGGGTACCAGTGATTTTCCTATCATTCTGGGTAATACGATAAACCGTACCCTGCGAAGCGCATACGACGAAGCTCCGCGTGTATGGGAACGGTTTACCAGACGTATTGGTGTAAAAGACTTTAAGCAAATAGAGCGCGCACAAATAGGTGGCGGTGATATGGCTTTTGAAAAAGTCAATGAACACGGGGAATTCAAACGCGGGTCATTTGGTGAAGCATCAGAGAAATATAAAATTGATTCTTATGGCCGCATTATTGCCTTGTCTCGTCAGGCTATTATCAATGATGATATGAGTGCGTTTGATCGTATTCCTCAGATTTTTGGTCGTAAGGCTTCTGATTTTGAAGGTGATATGGTTATGGCTTTTATCACCGGTAACTATGTTATGGGTGATGGCACGGCCCTGTTTCATTCTGACCATAAAAACCTTGCTACGGGGGCTTTAATATCAGTAGCCAGTCTTGGAAAAATGCGGACTGCTATGCGGACGCAAACCGGGCTTTCTGATGATGAAATACTAAATTTGATCATGAAATTCCTATTGGTTCCTGCGGCTCTTGAAACCGACGCTGAAAAATTTCTTTCAACAAACATTGTACCTGCCAAAGCAGCTGATGAAAATCCATTTAAGGGTAAGTTAGAATTATTGGTAGACCCGCGTTTGGATGCAGTCAGCAAAACATCTTGGTATATCATCGCTGACCCTATGCAGATTGATACTATTGAATTGGCGCATCTTGAGGGTCAGGAGGGTATGTTTACTGAAACCCGCCATGGTTTTAATGTGGATGGTGTTGAAATCAAGGTTCGTATTGATCGCGGCGGCGCTCCAATTGATCACCGTGGTTTCCAGAAAAACCCGAATTAATATTAACAAGGTGATATGGGTTCGCCATATCACCTTAATTTTCACGAATGAAACTTAGGAGAAATGGACATGAAAAATTATGTTCAACAGGGTGCTACGCTTACGGCGGCGGCACCATATGACGTGGTCAGTGGCGCAGGTGCGTTGATTGGCCGCCTGTTTGGTGTGGCGTCCGGTGATGCCCTTAGCGGTGTTGATGTGGAATTGGTGACTGAGGGCGTGTTTGACCTGAAGAAACTGTTGGCCCAGGCATGGACGGTCGGTGCCAAGATTTATTGGGACAATACGGCAAAAAAATGCACCACTGTGGTCACGGCAAATACCCTGATCGGGCTTGCGGTATTGGTGGCGGCCAATCCGTCTGCGACGGGTCGTGTCAAGCTGACCCAGTCTTAATCTGGTTATTTGCGAAGAGGAAGGGTGGCTTCGCGGCCGCCCTTTTATAATTTATGCCATTTTCACTGCTTTCAGATACGGTTTTCAATCATCCGGCCTACGGGCTGGATGCGATGTATTATGCGGGTGGCACGGGTTCCGGTGTTGCGGTTAAGTATCTGGACGTGGATACGGATCAGGATGTGAGTATTCTGGGCCATGATTTCGATGGCGGGGGAAAGAGAATAAAGGTCAGAAAAGCGGATTTGCCAATTGTTCAGGGCGGCGATGTTTTTGAGATCACAGGTAAAAAACATTATGTCAAAGGTGAGCCGGAATCCGTTCGTTGGGAATGGTTGATTGAATTTGGTGGCTGAGGGAAAGATTGACACCGGAATGCCCCACGTCCTAGAATTGAAGTCTTCAATGGTGATTCTAGGGGAAGTTTTATGAGAAATTTGATTTTAATAGCGCTGATTCTGTTGGGTTCGATGGTTCCGATGTCAGCTAATGCGGATGAAACAAAAGATGATTTTTCAGTAAGTGGTTTACAATGTTTTACATCTGGAGCTAGGAAATTTGTAACAATAAAAACAAATAGGGCAGTATATGCCTTGAACGGCTCTGCGATGACTTTGTTTAATTCGTTAGATAAAAAAGGTGTCAATGGCTTGCCCCGTAGAATGGGCAGGGACTATCTGGATTATTCATTGTTGAAAAGTTTGATTAAGAAAGGGCTACTTCTTTGTGACTGATTGAATATATTTGATCAGCAAGAAAATAAAATTTGACAAGGCGAATCATGTGACATATGATTCGCCTTGTAACCGCCCCATGTGGTTGCCGGGATTCGAACCCCGAACAACAGAGGCGTCCGACACACGCCATTATATTAATGAGCGTGTTTTTTTATGTCATATTTCTTTATGGCCGGGACGTATGGGCCGCGCAAGCGGGCCGTTTCCTTTGTTACGGTAGTTCGAACCTGTATGTTCCCGGTCACCAAGATTCGAACCTTGGTCTGGGTTAACCGAACAAAGGACCAAGCGCATGGCATATGCAGGAACAGGCTATTACGCCATTGGCACCGGGAATATCACGGGTGTTGAAAAATTCGACCATTTGATCATTGATGATCGGGACCGCAGGATACGCGGCCCCGGCAAGTGGCTGATGTATTTCAGCCGCAAAGATAAACGTGGCCGCTGGCAAACTGTCCTGACCGTCGGTCGCCGTTTGACCAAAGAGGTTTATGTCCTTGGTCGGGTGGTTGGCGGATTCCGCGACCTTATGGGGGATGCGTGATGCGAGAACCCTTTGATGATTTAAATCATGACAGCCCCGCAGTTCAGCGGGTGCTTGATATAATCACGGAACTGGAAGATCAGATGATGGCGCTGAATGAAATCACCGAAAGGCTGATATTCAGCGGTGACCGCAGTCCGGTGTTTCTGGAAAAGCTGGCGTTTGATTTTGCCTTTACGGTATCGCACCGCCTGTCCGGTGATATGCGCCACTTTCTGGCCCTGAAAATTGGGGTCGAACTGGATGATGTGGAATATACCAGTGCGACACATGAGGTATGGCGGACGGATATGACCCGGCTGGACAGCCCGGACCATGTGCCGGCGCAATATGACGAAATATTAAAAATGTCGGTAATAAAAAAGAACAAGTCCCACGACAAGGGATCATACAACACACAGAATATACTCAGTTTCCCCCGGACACGGGTAGATGCGAAAGCGTCTGGTTCGCCGTTGTCGGATTTTGTCGGCCCGTTGGCCGGGGGTTCCATAACTGAAAGGAATGAAAAATGAGTGCATTAGCAATATTTGATTTTGAAGAAACTGCCGTGAGGTCATTAATTGGCGAAGATGGTGAGCCGTGGTTTGTTGCCAGAGATATTTGTCAGTGTCTGGAATTAACAAATGTTAGCCAAGCACTGGCCAGATTGGATGATGATGAAGTTGACGACATCATTTTAAATGATGTCGCGGGCCGAAAAAATAAAATGAAAGTGGTTAATGAGCCGGGTGCATATATATTGACTTTTGCCAGTCGGAGCAAATCAGCCAAGAAATTCAAAAAATGGATTGCTCATGTGGTCCTGCCCGCGATCCGCAAGACGGGACAGTATATTGCTCCCGCCAATGCCAATCACCCAGAAGTTCATCTGCGGCAAGTTGTCGAATATGATCTGGCGGCGGTTCAGGCCTATGCCCCGTGGCAAAAAGAAGTGAGGATAATCTACGGCAAGGAAGCCGCGCGACAATATATGAAGAAATTACCGGTGCCACAGGTCGATGACCTGCCCGCTGTGGAATTGATTATCCGCAAGGGAAGCAATCTGCCGGATACAGTAACCTCGACCACATTCAATGAAATGCTCGACGGATCGGCCTGTCTTGATCATTTACTGGCCCAAAGTGTCAGCAGCCGAGATGATCATACGGTGGGATGTTTAATTTTGGACAGTTTACACGGCGGCATGGCGGCGGACCGCCTGAAACCCAAAGGCATGATGATCAATCCGCCCGGATGGGACGGGTACCTCGCCATCGGTGTCCGGCATAAATTCCTGACCGCCTGTTTTAGCGGCACCCTGTGGCATACGGATTGGGCCATGGCAATGTTAACCCTGCCCAATGTTCGCGCCACCGACAAGCCGATCATAATTGAAACTCAAGTGAAAGCCGTATTGATCCCGATCAGTGAGATCGTCGGTCGTCATCTGGACTAAAAAATGCGTATAATCGCCGCCCTTAAGGGTGACCTGAATAAATATATGGCCCGCGAAGTGAAAAAGGCGGAGGGGGCTGTGGTCCGGGCCACCCGGGCGACGGTGATTGCGTTGAAATTGCAAATGCGCAGGCAAGTTCGCCAGGCCGGGCTTGGTAACCGGCTGGCCAATTCGTGGCGGCATAAGTTTTATAAGAACCAAAAACTCAATGCGGCTGGTGAGGTCTGGACCAGAGCCGCCGCCATTATGACCGGGTTTGAAGAAGGGTCGACGATCACGGCCAAGAATGGCCAGTATCTGGCCATCCCGACCCCCGCCGCCAAAGCTCTGCGCGGCGGCAAGCGTCCTGCGAAGGGCGGGCGGAAACAGACCCTGTCGCCAAAAACATTTGAAGAACGGTTCGGCTTTAAATTGCGGGTGTTCAGAACCAAGCGCGGCAAATTACTGCTGATTGCGGACGGCTTTCGCGGGTCCGGCAGTAAGGGCAAAGACGGGCGCGGCACCACAGGTTTCCGCCGCATACGGGCGTTGAAGGCCAGTAAACGTCTTGGGGCACGGTCGAGCCTGAAAAACCAGTCATCAGTGGTGATGTTCATTCTGGTCAAAAAAACAAAATTGCGAAGGAAGATAACCTTTCGGGTTCGGGCGCAGATCGCGCAGGGGCGCTTGCCTGCGGCAATTATCGATGAATGGAATAAAAGCTAAAATGGCAACAATAAGAGAACAGGCACTGGAAGCCATACTGGCAAAGCTGCGACTGGTTTTTCCCGATCAAGATGTGGCGCGGAACCGTAACCCTCGTTCGCGGGTAGCGGCTGCTGGTGATGTGGTTCTGTATGACGGGGAAGAGGCGGGCCGGCTGTCCGAAATGTCGCCGCCCTATTTCATCATTACCTGGTCTGCGGACCTGCAGATATTTATCCAGGAGCCGGATAGCGCGGTGCGGGACCAGTGTCTTGATGATTTGCTGGTCACCTTGGCGGCGGCCTTTCCGGAGGATAATCTGGAAACGCTTGGTGGTCTGGTCCAGTTTGTGCTGCCGCGCAATCTGGATTTGCTGGATGAACCGGTCGAAGGTGGCGCGGATATCAAGGCCGCCGTGATAAATTTAGAATTTGAATATGGAACTTCGTCATCTGTGGGATGACCTTAAAAACAGGAGAATAAGTTATGGGTAAGGCGTTTGGATCAAATGCAGAAATGCGGATTGGCTTTCCGCCATCATATGGCGCAATTATGGCGACATGTCGTAAAATTCCATTTGTGTCAACATCCCTCGGGGCATCCCAGGGATTGGATGAAAATCCGGAAATTGGCAATGGCCGCGAACCGGCACCCACCACGGACGGGGCGATTGATGGCCAAAACCGTAATATTGCGACGACAGTGGATTTGAATAATATCTATTATTTTTTGCGGTTGCTTTGCGGCGATCCGGTGGTGACTAATAATGTGGACGATTATACCTATACCTTTATATCGGGCAAAGCCTTGGTGGATGGTTATATCGAAACCGGATTCCCCCTGATGCCGGAATATGTCGGGCACCTGGGCATCAAGATGGAAAGTATGTCCTTCCCGTTCCAGAGGGAAGGGACGCCCCAGATCAATATGGTCGTGCATCAGCAGGGTGAGGATTCTAATGCGGCATCACAGGTTACCGCCACCCTGCCTGATCTGGCGCGGCTTTTGGTGTCCAGTTTCCAGGGGGCTATTAAAATGGATGGCACCCAAGTGGCCAGTGTGCAAAGCGGTGAATTGACGATCGCCAATGGCCTTGACCCGGATTTGACTATCCGATCCGATGGCAAGGTGGATGGATATGACGACGGGGTACAGTCGGCGAAGGGCCGTTTTCAGGTTCGGTATCAGACCGGTGCGGTTAAAACCGCTGTCGATGCCAGAACAGCGGTCGAACTTGAATTCTCATATCAGATCAACGCCACACAGTCCCTGATCATTACGGTGCATGAGGTGAAGCTTCCCAAACCAATTACCGAGGTGAGTGGTCCGGGCGGTATTAATGTTACTTATGATTTTAGTGGCGAAAAGGACAGCGGGCTTGGTAAATCTTTTACTATTGAGCTTAAAAACCAGATTGCGGATTATACTGTTTGATATTTATTGGTGGGGGAATATCCCCCGCGTCGTGGCCGCTCCCCCTCCTCGCATTAGCTCGGGCGGCCTTTGGCCTTGCCTCAGACCTGATGGTCTTCGGTTACTGAGTTCTTTCCGGATAGAACATCAATAAGGGGGAGCGAGGTGACGAGCGGGGGAACTCAAGTAGTAAGCGGGTAGCGAACGGTAGTTCCCCCCATCAAAATACAAGAAAGAAAAATATGTTTAAGGTTGATCTGAGTAAAAAGGGTCAGGTTCGGGCGAATCTGGCCCTGATCCTTATTGGTGGGTTAGAGGTCGTCATGCGGCCCATTGATGCCCCGGCATTCCGGGCGACGACAAATGAAGCCCGGCGGCAGTATTTTACCATTCTGAAGGCTTATGATGAGGCCAAAAAAGCCGGCGATGATCTGTCTTCTTTCCGTAATCTGGATGATGTGACGGTGCGGGGCGATTTGATCGATGCCCTGACCACGATCGCCTTTGCGACACAGGGCTTGATTTCATGGAATGTTGAAGATCAGGATACGGGAAAAGATGTGCCGCCGACCCCTGATAATATCGACTGGATATTCACCAATCAATATGCACTTGCGGAGAGCCTGCAGGATAAATACATCAAGCCCTACGAAGACAGGCTACTGGAAAAAAACGCATCTGCGCCCGCGCCGACTGGCACTTCGGCGGGGGTGACAAATACTGCCAAGGGTGCCGGGACGAAGACACGCCGTGCAGCAAAGGCGAAAAAGGCGAAGACGGCGAAGTCTGCCCCTACCAAAAATACGAACTGACAACCCGTCTGGGTCAAGAGACCTGGGATATTTTAAATAAATTACAATCAACTTTGCATGATGGTTTTGACTATTTATCAGCGCTCACCATGGGGGCGGCTCTTGGATATGACGGTCCGTCCTTGGCGGAAATGTTACCCGATGCGGTATTGGGGGCCTTGTCCGGTCTTGCCAAAAAAAGAGAACAGGAAAGCAGTACGACAATATGAGGCGTAATGAAAAAAATTTAGGTGTGCGCCTTGGAATTTCAGGGGGCCGCAAGTTCAAGGCGGATATGCAGGGTATCGGCAAAGCCGGACAGAATAGTATGCGGAAGATTGAGAACTCCGCCCGTGCTGCTACGCCTGAATTGCTGATCATGAATAAGGCGGCAGGGGGATTGAACAGGATTCTACGTCAAGGGGCCGGCCTTGCGGCGGCTTATGTTTCAATCAACAGCCTGTTTTCATCGGTCAGCGGCTTTGCGGCCTTTGAACAGGGATTGGTTGGCGTGGGAAAAACCACCAATATTGTCGGTGCGGAATTGAAATTTCTCGGCGATGACGTGGATGCCCTGTCGCGGCGGATTCCGGTTGCGGCGGCATCTCTGCTGGGAATTGCCCAGAGTGCGGGGCAGTTGGGGGTCAAGGGTGTACAAAATATTTTACTGTTCACGGAAACCATGGCAAAAATGGAAAGTGCGACCGATCTTGTCGGCGCGGAGGGGTCAAAATCTCTGGTCCGGATATTGAATGTCACCGGGGAAGCCACGGATAATATTGATAATCTGTCCAGTGCAGTGGTGGCGTTAGGTAATAACATGGCCGCCACTGAGTCTGAGATTGTTAATCAGGCCCGTGAAATAGCGGCGGCTGGCACGGCGTATGATATTACCAGCGCACAGGCGGCGGGCCTGGGCGGTGCCTTTGCCGCCATGGGTATTCAGGCGGAATTATCCGGGTCCACCATTACCCGTTCATTCCTCGCGATGGATGATGCCATTGCCAAGGGTGGCGAAAAATTACGGCTGTTGTCTGAATTGACGGGGATCGCAGGTGATGATCTGGAACAGGCTTTTGGCGATAACGCGGTCGCGGTCTTTGAGAAATTTCTGATTGGCTTAAACCGGGTTGACCAGTCCGGCGGCCGCATATCGGAAACGCTGGCTAAATTTGGCCTGAGTTCAGTTCGGACGCTGAAGACCCTGCCGGTGATGGCAAAGCGGGTGGATGATGTGTCAGAGGCCCTGGCCCTGTCCAGCAAAGAATTTGTTAAAAATACTGCCTTGAATAAAGAGGCTGCGGCTGCATATGACACTTTGGGCAGTGAAGGTAAAATTCTGTCAAATACCATGAGCAGCCTGAGCCGTGGTTTTGCCGAGGGGTTTAGCGATGAGTTAAAGACAAGCACCAAGGAAGTCCGCGCCCTGACCGAGGCGGCCATACCGGCCAGTAAAGAACTTGGTGAAAGTTTTGCCCCTGCGGTTGTTTTTGCCAGCAAGGCATTGGTGACATTGGTTGAAAATGGCGAGATTGTTATTAAGGTTCTGGGGGGATTGTTGATCGCGCGTTCTGCAGCGGCGGGTTTTAGGTTGTTATCAACGGCCTTACTTGGTAATGCTGGTGCAATCATCGGATTGCGTGCCATGATTGCTGTATCACCTATAGCCGCCGCCCAGATGGTTGCTACAGCGGGTGCCGCGAAGCTGTTAAGTGGCGCATTGGCTTTGGTTGGTGGGCCTGCCGGATTAGCCGTATTGGTGGCCGGTGGGTTGGCGTTGTTGGCCACAAGGCAAACTGAGGCTGAAAAGGCAGCGGAAGATCATCGTAAATTTTTGAAAGAACTGAATGATGAGCTGGATCGTGAAACCAAAACCCTGAAAGAACTAAATCTGGAAAAAGACAAATCCATTTCTCTGCGCCGTCAAGATGCCGCCGCCACTTTGGCAGAGTTGAGAGCAAAAAGGGAAGATTTAAAATTCCTTGATGGGCCGCTTCCGGAACTGAGTATTGGTGGCCGGATAGAAGAAAAGATTAAGAAGCAGGAGAAATTATTACTTGAATTTGAAGATCTGGAAGCGCGGCGGCGGTTCGCGAAATTGGACAACGCAGCACCTTTTTCAATTTTTGAGAGTTTTTCAGAAAAAAGAAATTCTGCCAACGATAATATATCACCGGTTTCGGTTCAGAGTTTCCCCAATCTGTCGGCCCGTGATGCGGCGGCTCTGTCGGCTTTGACCGAGGCCGGTGAACTTCAGAATGTCAAGGTCTTGTCCCAGACGGTGGAACAATATGACAAGGCACGGGCGTCGATCGCCGCCACATTGGCCGGTATGGAAATTGATGCCCTGCGGGCCACGGGGAATGTGACCGAGGCCATTCGCGCCGAAGCGGATGCCCAGATTGCCATCTGGCGGCAACGGGCAAAGGACGGCGTGGCCACCGATAAGGAAATGTTCCAGGCCAAAAAGCTGATCAATGAACAGGCCACCCGTGACATTGAACAGGCGCGGCAGGATGTGGACGCCGGATTCCAGGCCGGAAAGTCGGCGGCGGCAACCTTCACCGAAACTCTGGTTGCGGCCGGGGCAACGTCGGGAAGCATTTTACAGCAGCTCGGCCGCTCGTTCCGTACCACCATGCTTAAAATGGTCTCCGATGCCTTGCTGCTCAAGCCCATCCAGAGTATTTTTACCAGTATTTTTCAGGTATTGCCAGCTTTCTTCCCGGATCACTCAGTTCGGGGAGCAGCAGCGGTGGTGGCGGAACCTTCTCCAATTTATCCAATCCCCCGATTGCGACGGCCATGGGTAATGCATTTTCAAAGGGTAATATTATTCCCTTTGCGGGCGGTGGTGTATTTACGACCCCGCATTTATTCCCGTTAAATGGCGGACGCACCGGCCTGTTTGCCGAGGCCGGACCAGAGGCCATTATGCCATTATCCCGTGGCCGGGACGGCAAGTTGGGCGTTAAGGCTTCGGGCGGCGGCACGGTGGTTAATATCACTGTGATCAATGCCCCCGCCGGCACCCAGACCCGCCAGAAACCCCGCGCCGATGGCGGGGTTGATATTGATGTGATCATCCCCCGCGCCGTGGCATCAGATATATTGAACGGCGGTGACGTATCCGATGCCCTTGAAACCCGATTTGGCCTTGTGCCGGGGGGTGCGTGATGCCGGAAATCTGGCCCGTCAGCCTGCCTGATAAGTCGTTTGTTAGCGGCGCGGAGGTTCCTTTTGCTGATAACCTGGCGTCCTTTCAGCCCGACGGGGGGCCGAGCATTGACCGGACCCGGTTCACAGTCGCCGGGGGGGAATGGAATTACAGCCACCGCCTGACCTGGGTGCAGGCCGAAACCTTCAGGACATTCTATGACAGCACATTAATGCCGGGTAATAAATCTTTCACCGGCATCAAAGACCCGTTATTGGTCGCCCAGACCCATAAAATCAAACCGGGCACTCAAAAGTTGTCTGCCGTGGGTGCCGGAAATTTCATGCTGACCATGACATTGCAGGTGGTGCCGTTATGACGATCACCGATGCCGGTCTGGAAAATAATTATGCGCCACAGGTTGAAAAGCCGTTTTTGCCTTTTCTGGAGGCCACCCATCCTGATTTGCCGACCCCGATAAGGCTTGTTCATAATACGGTGGATGTGGTTCTGAACGGGGATAACTATATTGCCAGTCAGTTCGGTTTTACCCTGCCCACACAACAAAAGGGCAAAGAGGCAAAAATGCAGATTCAAGTGCCAAATGTTGACCGTGAAATCACGGATCAATTACGGACCCTGCACGGCAAGGAAGAGGTGGCACTGGTCTTGACAATTTTTATGGAAGGCGATTTGGTTAATCCCCATTATGGACCGTTGTTTCTGGATTTGAAACAGGTGAAGTGGGACAGCGGATTTGTCACAGGGACTTTGGGAAATTATTTCATGGATCAGAAATATCCCTACCCGACAGCGGATAACACCACATTGCCCGGCATGGTACCGGGATAGTTTGTGAGGGTCTATTTTTTTAAGAAATGGGGGATACTCCCCCGCTCCTCACATTGGTTCGGGCGGGCGGTCGCCCTTGCTTCGCTGGTTGCTCAGGATTTGTTGTAATGATAACTTTATTGAACGGGGTCAGGTTTGAGGTGCGGAAATATATGGATATTCCTTTTTTGGCCCATGGTCGTGACCGGCGCGGCTTTGATTGTTGGGGCCTGAATTGTCTGGTCTATAAAGAAAAGATGGACATTATTTTACCGTCCTTCGCAGGGGCGGCAGATAATATCACCAGCCCTCAAGAGGTCGGACCGTTGTTTGAATCTGGTCGATCTGACTTGTGGGTAAGGGTGGACGACAAGGCGTTACCGGGTGATGTCATCGGATGGCGCGCTGGCAGACTGATTTATCATGTGGGCCTTTATTTGGGGGGTAAATCATTCTTTCATATCCAGAAAGACACAGAGGCGATTGTTTCTGAAATTGGGTCAATTTTATGGCCAGTTGGCAGGATGGCGGGCATATATAGACATAAAGAATTTATAGAAAATCCGAACCTTTTAAGGTGAGGCAAGGACAAGCGTCCGCCCGAGTTAATACGAGGAGGGGGCGCACCGACGGTGCGGGGGAGGTATCCCCCTTCAATAAAAAAAGAGTTTCAAAACAAACATGAAAACATTACATGGTGAAATACTGCCGCCCGTGAGGGATATGGCGCGTCGCAGTACGTCCAGTTATGTGTCATTCTGGCCGGTATCTTTTGATGGGGAAAAGCAACGGTTCACCATCATTCCGGGTCACACCATTGATCAGATTGTCGGGCTGGCTGTCCCGCAAAAATCCATGTGGCCGGGGGTTGTTGTCTGGCTGGAAACGGACAATGGCCGGACAGAATTATCCCCTGAATATTGGCAATGCATCAAGCCCCTGCCAGGGGTGAATATTGAGATTACCTATACCCCCATGGGCGGTGACGGTAACAAGATATTGCGCGGCATATTGACAATCGTGGTGGCGGTTGCGGCTTTTTACACAGGGGGTCTTGCCGCCAGTGCACTTGGTTTGGTGGAAGGCTCTTTGGCGGCGGGTCTTGTCACGGGTCTTGTTGCCGGTGCCATCGGGGCCATCGGATTTATTGCCCTTAATGCTTTGGTCCCTCTCAAGTCCCCGGTGTCGGCGGTACAGGATACGCCAACCTCTTCCACCGGTTTTTCAAACCGTCTGGCTTTTGGCCAACCCATTCCCACGGTTCACGGTAAGTTGCGCATCTATCCCAATATGGCGGCACAGAATTTTTTTGAAAGCGTTGGCGATGATCGGTATCAGCGGTCGCTGTTCCTGATCGGACAGGGGCCTTGTGAATTGTCTGACCTCAAAATCGGGTCACAAAATCTGGATGAATTTGAAGACGTCACGCTGGAGATCATGCAGGGATGGGACGATGACCCGATCCCGACATTATATCAGCGCGAGGTGACGGAAGAGGGTTTTGGTACTCTTCTTGAGACAGGTGTGGATCAGATATTTATGACGCCGCTGGATTCAATTGAAACCCAGATTGATTTTCTGTTTACCGAAGGTCTGATACTTTACGACAGCAAAGGCAAGCGCCGCAGCCGGACGGTGGCGGTAAATATTGAATTCCGCAAAGTCGGCGATACTATCTGGAATGTGATCCCTGCGGTCTTTGGTGCCGGCGGGTTTGGCGGGCGTATTCTTTTCCCGTTTTTTGGTGCGGGCTTTGGTAGCTATTCAGGTTTTACCGGCAATACCGGTGACTTTGGCACCCCTGTTACTTTTGGCGGTACCTTATCGCATTCATTCAGCGCCAAGTCCGACCGGCCCATCATCCGTAACAAGAAAATTACCTTCCCCGAACCGGGCCAGTATGAAATCCGCTGTAAAAGAACAACGGCGGCGGGTGATGATCAAACCCGCGACAAGGTACAGGTGGCTGTCCTGCGGTCGTTCAAAATAAATCCGCCGGTAAAAATTTCCGGGTTATGTCTGGTCGCCTTGCGTATTCGCCTGACGGGTCAGAAATCAACCCAGATCAGCAATTTCAACTGCGTGGTCCAGAAACTGTCCGCCTATCATGATGGCGCTAACTGGATTGAGCCGAAAACAACCCGCGATGCGGCGGGCGATATGACCCCGCACAGATCGCGGACCCCTGCGGCGGCATACTGCGATGTCTACCGGGGGGCCGGGGTCAGACGTAATGTGCCCGATAACCGGCTGCATATGACATCGATACAGGAATGGTGGGATTATGGTGCCGCCAATGATTCCCGTACTGGTGAGCCGCGTTATACTTATGATGCGCTGATACTTGCCCGGACCACGGTTAATGAAATAATCAGAGAAATATGCACGGTGGGCAGGGCGCGTGTTGCCTCGCCAAATGGCCAGTACGGCGTGGTGCGGGACCAGGTGCAATCCGTGCCGGTAAATATGTTCACCGCCCGCAATAGCAAGAATCTTTCCGGCTCATTTAATCTGGGCACCCCGGTCCATGGTATCAAAATTAAATTCGCCAATGAAGCCAAGGGCGGTCAGGAAGAAATCTATATTGCCTATGCCGACGGCTTTGATGAAACCAATGCCACCGAATTTGAGGAATTATCCATGCGGGGCATGGTGGATGTTGCGCGGGTTCATGATTTGGGGCGGTATTTTCTGGGGGTATTGAAATTACGTCCGGAGACCCTGCAGATCACCACTTACGTCGACGCCATGCATAATCAGGTTGGTGATTTTGTGGTGATCAATCACGATATTCCCCGCCATGGGCTGTCAGCAGGGCGGATATTATCGCTGACCACGGATATCAATGGTGACATCACTTCAATTACCATCGATGAGGTGGCGGCCATGGTGGCGGGGAAAGAATATGCCGTGTCCATCCGCCGGCCAAGCAACAGCAATATGGTGGTCAATGCGGCGATTAATACTGTAGCGGGGGATCAGCAACTGCTCACTTTTACAACGCCAATTGTATCCGGTATGGCACCCTCTGTGAATGATCTGGTGACTTTTGGCGAGAAAGACAAAGTGACGCGGGACGTGCTGATCACCGGCATCCGCCATCTGGGCAAGGATTATATATTTGAATTAACTTGTGTCGATCTGGCCAATGCCATCCATGATGTGGAGGCGGAGACATTCCCGGCCTTTGATAATTCATCAACCCCGGATCAGGAGATCACCCCGCCGGGGGTGGTGACCAATCTGAAACTGACAGAAAATATTATCTTCCCGGCGGGTGTCGCCAAGTCGGAAGTCTGGGCCACATGGACGGCACCGGTGGGAATTCCTATCGCACAGTTTGAAATTTATGATGATGATGGCGGGGTTTTTACCCTTCTGGGTAACAGTCTTGATAATCGTTACCGGTTGCCCGGCCAGATGTCGGTGGATGAGGATATCACAGTGCGGGTGGTTGCGGTCAGCCTTGCGGGCAATAAGCTGCCGGTACGGCTGGCCACATCGGCCACCATATTGCTGGACGGAATAGCGGATGCCATTGCCGCCCTGTCCGGCCTTGGGGTTACGTCCTTGCCGGAAGCGTTAAAGATCAATTGGAATGCCAGCGCGGCCCTGGCAGCCAAGGGGACACATCTTTACCGGGCCACCGCCGATGTGCAGCCCACGGCAATCTATAAATCATTTGCACTTCCCATTGATGAGTTCCGGGATGATATAGGTAGTGCGGGCCAGACATATTTCTATTGGGTGCGCCCTTATGATCAGGATGATGTGATCGGCCCGTGGAACGCCACACCGGGGGTGAGCGGCATCACGGGGGTGATTGATTATGGAAATGTCGCGAACGGTCCGCCTGCCGGTGCCACGGTCGGTGCAACATGGGGGGTGGATGTCGACGGCGACAACAAGCCGCTTGACAGGATTGCCGCTACACTAACTATCCCTGGTTCGGCAGACAATAATATATGGGTAAGGATATTACAAGTAACTGGTGTCAATGGGCGCGGTTCTGGAATTTTAAGAATAGCCGGTGTTGGAAATCAAGATGTACCCGGCGAGTTAGTTTTTGAATATAATTTTGATTGGGGCAGCAGTGCGACAATTCATTTTACAGGATCGGGACCAAATAGACTTGTTCAATTTAGAGTATCTGCTGATAGTCCTATTACAGAGAAATATTTGGACATTAAATTAGGCACTTTTACTGGAATAAATTGGTACAATATTTCTGTAATTCCGGAGAAAGTTGTATCTGCTGCTTCAATCACAACGATTCCCCTGACTAAGAATGTTACTATTGGCGCGCAGGCTGTATTAGGGGCAGTTAATTTAGTTGGTGTTGTAAAAGGCCATCATTTCAGTAATGAGTACACTCAAACATTAAGAGATGGTAGTAAGATTGTAAATGGGCAGCCTGCTTCGGACATATTGGGTAATGCGATCGATACGACTAAAGTAGCTGGTATTGCTGCAGCGGCCATCGCTGATGCAGCGGGGCGGGCTGCTGCGGGGCTGGATTCCAGCGGGGTGGTTTCTCAGGATGTACCAACGCAATATATTCCATCAATTACGATCGATAAATTAATTTCCGGCAACCTCGGGGCAATCATCGAACTGACCGGGGCCAGTCGCATTAATTATCGGCTTGGGGGATATATTAAAAAGACCGGTCTTGGTTTTGGTTCGAGCAATCAATTTCTTGAATGGTACGGGCCGGATATTGCTGAAAACTTAATGACCGAGGCTAACGCAATTAGTTATTTAACAACAGCCGGTGATGCATTTTTCGGAGGTTCATTATCAATTGGAACGCTCACTAATGGAATAGAAAGCTCCTCTGTCGCAGTTCCAACAACCGTTGAAACGGCTGAGTTTGGTTCCAACGGTGGCACGATACAAATAAATCTTTCTTACACGTTTAATTTGCTAGGTTCACAAGAAAGTCCTGATCCTAGTCCTACACCAAATCCAACAGCGGTGGTTGAACTTTGGCGGAAATTAGGGACTGCGGCATATACTTTGGTAACTACTTTAAATGTGACAGGTTCCAGTACGGACACCTTTGATCCTGATCCCTTTCTTGATGATTATCGTTGGACACAAACGATGGCTGACTCATTAACTTATACGGACCCTGATACTGTAACAACAAATAGAACTTATAAAGCAATCCTTACTACACGAACAAACGATGGCTTTAACTTTATTTCACAAAGACTTGGCGTTATAGCAACAGAATAAAATACAATAAGGTAATGTTACCCGCCTTGTTAAGCGGTAACTCTGAAGGACATTATTATGGAATATTTTGGTGCAGCTTTAGTTGCAATAACTGTCATTGGCTTTACAGTTTTCATTTACAGGAAGGCTACTGAATCTCATAAGCCAACTAAAAATAAAACCCCACCTGGTTATAATGAGACTGACCGTAAATAATAAAAATTTACTTAGTAGGAATATAATATGTCGTTGATATTATTCATCATTAAATGGCTTAAGGCTCACCACCTGAGCCATGCGGCCATTGTATTGCTCGGCATGTGGCCCATGAGCTTGATCACATCAACGCCGTGGGACGCGGCCCTTGTGTGGGTCTGTATATATTATTCCCGTGAGGTGTCCGTTATTCAGTGGAAGGTCGGGGCGTTAAAAGCTTTCTGGCCGGGGAACTGGTTGTCCGATCATGATCGGATACAAACTATTTACCTGATCGTAGCCGCAATTTCAGCGGCTCTTTTTTTGACCAATATTATTTAAATTATTGGGGAGTTATTTTTACCATGAAAAAAATGTCTTTTATAAAATTCATAGCATGGCTAGCGATTTTGCCGGTCATTTTTTTATGTGTCATCTGTCATCTGGTGCTTGCCCTGATCGATGTGCCTGCCCACTTCATTCAACGGTGGGTGATGCCTGATCCGATTGTGCGGGCGTGGTCATGGAATAATCTTTTGAGCTGGTCCCAGAAATTCAACGTCTACCACGGCGGCGATCCGGATGAGACATTTTCAAGCCGGGTGGGCAAGAATGTCCGGCGGGGTGATACAGGACTTTACTGGCGGTTCTGGAATTGGTTCCTGAATTTTTTTGAAGATAACCATGCCGGTAAATCCATTGAGCCTGGCGAAGGCGACGCCCAGATTTTTAAAGATTAATCTCAAATTTTCAGGGGTGAATATATGACTGATTTGATTTCCATTTCAGAGGAAAAACTTGAAAAAATGTTGTCCCGTGCCTGTCACCGGGGAGCCAAGAAGGCTTTGGAAGCGGTGGGGCTGCATGATGAAGCGGCGGGGGATGATATCCGGGAACTGCGCAGCGTGCTGAGTGGTTTCCGCGACGCCAAAAAAACAGTCTGGCGCGCTTTTCTCGGATGGCTTACCCGTTGGGCGATCACCCTGTTTCTGATCGGAATATGTTTCAAGATGGGCCTGATCCCGTGGGATAAATCTTAATATTAAAGGATATTTATTATGAAAATTCAGATCAACTGGAAAGTTGCCCTGGTTCTGGGGCTTGTGACTGTTGTTGGTATTACGGCATTGAATAATCCAGATGTGGCCATCGCTTTAATTAAATCATTGTCCGGGATAATTACGTCCCTCGGATCATTCACATCTTAACATAAGGAAATACCCATGAAACTCGAAGTGACCCGCACGAATGCGGATGATAAATCTACCCTGGGCACCATGACCATTGAAGGTCACCGGCAATGTTTCACATTGGAAGATCAATTCCGCAAGAAAAAAGTCAAGGGCCAGACCCGAATTCCGGCCGGCACCTATGATGTGAAGCTGCGCACCGAAGGCGGGTTCCATAAGCGATACGGAAAACGGTTCCCGGATATGCATAAAGGGATGCTGGAGCTACAGGATGTTCCGGGCTTTAAATATATCCTGATCCATTGTGGTAATGACCATGAGGATACGGCGGGCTGTATCCTTGTGGGATCGTCTGAATATCATGACAGTGAGCGTGGATATGTGCTTCGGTCAAGCGCGGATGCTTACAAGAGATTTTATCCAAAGCCCACGGCGGTACTCGAATCCGGGGGCAAGGTCACCATCATCATTACCGATATACCGGGTGAAGTTGCGGTGGATGATAATCAATCTCCTGATAAAAAGGCCACCTGATCATGGGTATTATCAGCGGGATTAAACTTGCCGGGGCGGTCGGGGTTCTGATCGGCATTCTTCTGTTCTGGAATCATTATACCGGGCTGAAAGACACTATCGCTGAAAAGACCGATATCATCAGCGATTATGAGACCCAACTTGCCGCAGCGGATAAGGTCAATGCGGAAAATCAGGTAACGATCGGGAATCTGGCAACGGAAAGGGGCAATGCCGTGGCCCGTCTGGAGAAAATATCCGCCCGTGAATTGTCAAGTCAAAAGGAAATCAGTGATGCTCACATCAATATTGAGAAAATCGCCGCTCAAAATGCGGAATGTCCTGTTGCTGCCAGCGTGCTTTTTGCTCTTGGCCGCTTGCAGCGGGGGAATAAAACAATGCGCGCCGGTGACCCTGATCAGGACGGTAACCCGGATACCCGACATATCCCCGACGATCCTTGAATGTGCGGATCGTCCCGTGGTGCCGGTGGATCCGGCACAAAAGGATGTTGCAGTTTTTGTCACGGATCTGGCGGCGGCACACATCAATTGCAAGGACAAGCTGTTGGACGTGAAAAAGGCTGTCCTGGAACTGAAAGAACTCTATGCCGACGATGTGACTGGCACTGATGAGTGAAGATTTAATTCTTAATGCCGAAGTCAGTCGCATTGATTGTCGCATAGAAGGCCCTGACGGCACATATTGCCATTTTTTTGTTATGGACAGAGTCGGGGTGGAAACTCTTCATGTCAGGGGCGTGACGTTTAGAATGACCCGTTCAATTTTGAGGGCGATTTTTGATACGGCCCGGGTATATGGTTTCCGGTATTTTCAATTCGAACGTGTGGGCGCGGACGGACATGTCCGCCGCCGCATAAAATATGACATCAAGAAAAGTAAATTCATTAAAACAGGAGATAATTAAATGGCAAAAAAAGCTGACGATAGTGTGCTGGATGCGGCGCTGAATGAAATCAAGACAAAATGTAATCTGATGACCGTCTGCGCTGGCGAGCCGGCTAATTTTGCGGCGGCCAATGTAGGCGGTGCAAATTTCCTGGCCGATGTGGCTATGGCAAGCGGTGATTTCACCCTTGCCAACGGCGATGTCAGTGGCCGCAAGGTTGGTGTGGCCAGTAAGTCTGGGGTCAATGTGGATAATACCGGCACAGGGGATCATGTGGTCCTGCTGGATACGGTGAACAGTATATTGCTTTATGTGACCACCGCCACGTCGCTCGGTCTGACCTCAGGCAGTTCATTAACATACGGCGCGTGGGATGCAGAGATTGCAGACCCCGTTTAATTTGCCACGACCCTCTTAATTAGATTGGATAATAAAATGAATTTGAAAGCAAAAACAACGGCGACCCATCGGGGTTACCAGTTTATCGAAGGTGTTGTGTATAACGTTCATGCGAATGACGCGCCTTATTTTATCGCCACGAAATGGCTTGAAGAAACCACGGATAAGGCCCAGGCCAAGGTGGCGGAACTCGGCTTTGACCCTGAAACCGTATGGGGCAAAAGTGGCGACATGATTATGTCCAAGTCCGCAACGGCAGCATAACCTCTTCCTTGCCCGACCTGATATTTTTCTGGAAGATTATCATTGTTACAACTCGCATCTGAATGATGCAAAATATATTTATAAGGAATAGACTATGGCTTTAAAATCTCTGGCCCTCACAAAGGCGAAGAACATCACTTCTGAAGTTGCGGACCATTATCAGCAGATGTCTGACACGATGCAGAAACTCGGCGGCGACACCGCCGGGAGGATTGCAAACCTTTCGGCGATTATTGTGTGGGATGGGGCTAATCCGGGGATGTTGGATTCCGGTGTTGTTACAGAGGCACAGCAACTTTTGGATTATATGAAGGCTCTTGGGGGTTTATTGGCATCAGCCCCACCTGTCCCTAATATGTAAAAGGCGCGTGCCTTATGGCAATCATTTATAGCGAGGAATTTCGGAATAATACAAGTGTTACGTCTGTGCTTACGGATTACCCGACACTTATCACCGAGATATGTCTGAAGGCATCCACAAAGGCTGAGTGGTTTACCACGGCGGCTACAAATGGTGAAGATGTTCAGGTTTATTTGGATGCTGCTTTTACGATACGTATGAAAACGGAACTTGTTTCGTGGGACAGTGTTGCTGAGACATTTGAGATTCATACGTTATATTCCAGCCTCGGAACGGTTCTGAATAAACTATACCTTGTGGTTGATTCCGCGCAGGTGAGTCAGCCCGCTTTTACGGATACATATGGCCGTAGCGCAGTATGGTTTAATTACGAGGGCGTTTGGCATCTAAATGACTTGGTTGATTCGGCGGGCAATTATGATTTAACCGCCAGCAACGCACCAACCACGACCCCAGGCCAAATAGGGGATGGCTATAATTTTAATGGCACAACGCAATATCTTGAAAACACATCTATCGTGGCTCCGGCAGGTCAGCCCGTTTCTCTGCAGTGCTGGGGGGCGAGCAATAGTTTATCTGCTTTGCAAGGCGCGGTATCTCTATTAGATTCAGCCGATGGCTCTGGACAATTCTCATTATATTTTGCCGGAAACATCAGCGACCATCTCGTTGCGTTGGAGAGAAGTGCAGCTGGGTCTACAAAATTTACGAATGGGGGACCGGCCTACACAGCAGGGGCGTGGATGGCGGGTACTGCGGTTTTCGCAGGGACTGCGGACAGAAAAATGTTTGTTAATGGTACGGCGGCAGGCACTGAAACCAGTTCTCTTACGAATCCATTGTCCAGTTTTAACACCTTGCGAATCGGTCATTCCAGAACGAATAATCAGTATTATTTTGACGGTAAAATAGACGAGGCCCGCTGGATAAATAGCGAATTATCAGTTGACTGGATAGCAACTGAATACGCCAACCAATCCTCGCCCGGCACATTCTGGGTAGGACAGGGCGGCGCGGCTGTTGGTAGTGGGATTATACTCACGGTTAATAGCGCGGTAAGCGGTCATGCTGCTGATAATGTGGTTCTCTCACAAGTTCATACCCTATCGATCAGTGATGCAGTTCACGTGCATACCGCAGAGAATGTTGCCCTATCACAAGGGCAGTCTTTAAGTGTCAGTGATGCCACCCATGGCCTGATCAGCGATGAGGTGTCGCTTTCGCAATTGCAGAATCTGTCGGTTGATGATGGACAGCATGGGCACATGGCCGGGGCAGTAACTTTGTTTCAGGGGATGATCCTGAATGTGGATGGTTCTCTGCATCCGATTCAATCTGATATTGTTATGCTGTCCCATTTTCAGACGCTAACAATCAATAGCGCCGGGCAAGGGCATTCGGCGGATGAGGTTTTGTTGTCTCAGGGGCAGGTCCTGACGATTGCTGATATTTCACACGTCGTCACCAGCGATAGTCCAATATTAGCGCAACAGGAAACTTTACTTATATCGGACGGGCGGCACGGCATCACCAGTGACATCGTCGCCTTGAGCCAGTTTCATGCGCTTGCCGTGCAGAATGCCCGGCATGGCCTGTCCAGCGATGTGGTGAATATCTGGATACCAGGTACGGTAATTCGCTGGCCTGATGAAAGCGCGCTATTTGTTGGCACGGAAACCCGCCATTTATATGTGGGCCGGGAATCCCGGCACCTTCATGTTGGTGATGAAAACCGCCATTTATTTGTTTAAGGAAAATCAATATGACTAATTATAAGGACGGTGATAATTTTCCTGATATTTTTGTTGGGGGCAAAAAAACAATATCATTGAAGTTTCGCGATCAGATGGAATCGGATGAAAATATCACAACCGCTGTGTGGTCTTCCGTACCGGCGGGGTTGATTTTTACTCAGGATTCCTTTTCCGGCCGTGTTGTCGGGTCCACGATTGGTGGCGGTGCCGCCGATACTCCCTATGCCGTCATATGTGATGTTGTCACAGACGCAGGGCAGGATATCCATGCAGAAAAGGGGATATTGTTTAAGGAAATTGCCGTCTGATTTAAGGGCGGGGTGGTATTATTTTTCATGGCCCTCAATTGCCTTTGCTGTTCCCATGGTCGATCCGCGCGGGACCAGGATCATTTCACATTCCCCGTGAAGCATTTCTGATAGCCTTGCATACATAGCCATTTGTGCCCCGACAGAAGGCCAGCCAAGCGATTGTGCCTCATGATTATCCACGGCATATCCGGCTTCTATTTGCTCAGGCTCGTTTTGCTCTTTCCATAATTTCACGGCTTCCCCTGCGGCATTTCCTTGTTTTTCAAGCAGATCATATATTTGATTCATCGCTCCTTGAGGTACGCCGTTCCGCCCTGCTGACCAGCTTTTCACAGTATCGGGTCGAACAGATAAAAAATCGGCGGCCTCCCTGATAGAGAGGCCGGATAGTTTGAGTATGGCTGAAAATAGGGTCATGTGTATATCTCATTTTGCAATACATTATTTTGGTATTCTCTAACATGTCCATTAATATGAGTCACGCGCATGAATCCGGTCTTAACTGGATTACTACGGCGGGATATTTTTCCAGACTTGGTTAATACATTCCGATATTCGACATGAGAGGTCCAACCATTTTTGATCTGTGATTGTGTGAAAAATGTATTCATTTTTAAGGTCTCCTTACCTGATGCAGTGGGCTAATCCCTCTGCCTATGAATATTAATATATACACTATCAGTGTATAAGTCAAGTTTTATTTGAAATTATTTTTCTTCGGTAAAACAAATGAGATGGGAAAGACGGGCCTCTGTTCAACTTGAGCACACTTCATCGTATTTGCGTAATTTTTGCGCTATAAGTTTATTAGGCTTTTGTTTTAAACAAATTTAAATAGTCCGGCCAGACGCACCACTCTGCTTTTGCAGATTTTTTTTACGGCTTATCTGTGCGTTTACGATCTATTGCCTGAGCTTAATCAATTTATGGGCGTAAAATGATTATTTTCCTGTTTTTTGCTGCAGGAAAGGTTGATTATTTTAAAAAAAGCTTTATATAATTAGTTGTTCGGGCTTGCTCGAACAACTTAAGGGACGTTTCACTTAATCTGACCCCCAACAGATTTCTGTGACACGTCCCTTTATCCGTTTTTCCTCTGTTCAGAGGTATGGCAACAATCGGTCATGTTGCAGTATATACAAGGCTTAGAGCAATAATTTAAGGCATTTTTTTAACCTTTGTTAACCAACTCAGTTTATAAGAGAACGCAAAATACAAGCATATGTTTGCATATGGTGAATGAATAAATAAAAAAAACCAAAGGTGGATTGGACAGATATGGGGTTGCCGAGCTCTAAAATAGCCTCTAAAGACTTGTTAATATTGGCCCAGAGGAAGTCAGTTTCTGCCAGAAATGAGTTGGTGGAAAATATTTCTGATTTGTTTTTATCTCCTGACGGGCGGTTGAATGAGCATGAACGCGCCTTGATGAATGATGTTTTGCTGAAACTTATCAATTCAGTGGAAAAATCAGTCAGGAAGGAATTAAGCAAACGGCTGGCCACGATAGATGACGTTTCTCCTGAACTGGCGGCAAGGCTGGCCAATGAAACCATCGATATTGCCGAACCCATGCTCGTCAAAAGCGGGGTGTTGAAAGATGAGCAGTTGATAGAGGTCATCCGCAACCGCACAGAAGCGCATCGCATGGCCATTGCCATTCGCGTCCATGTGAGTGAAGAGGTCAGCAGTGCATTGATTGAAAATGGCAGCGAGGATGTTATTGAAACCCTGGTCCGTAATGAGAATGCAAAAATTTCAGATCTTTCCATAAAATATCTTGTGGCGGAATCAAAGAATATTGACCGGTTTCAGGAACCGCTTTTAAACCGTCAGGATCTCCCCGCCTCTTTGGCTTACCGTATGTATTGGTGGGTATCTGCGGCGTTACGGCGAAAGATTATTCTGGAATTTGATCTGGACAGCACCCAGCTTGACGATGCCATTGAAATGGCGACGAAAACAGCACTTCAGAAGAACGAGTCCATTGACGGCATCATGAGGACGGCATTGGCCCTTGCCCGTGAATTGGCCACCAAAGGTGAGTTGAATATTAATTTCCTGCTGCGTTGTCTGCGGCAGGAAAAAATTAATTTGTTTGTTGCCGGGCTGTCCGAAATGACCGGGCTGGATGTGAAGATCATCTGGCGGGGCATACGGGAACGTACCGGTGAAAGTCTGGCTATTATCGTGAAGTCACTTGATGTGGACCGGGAGCGTTTTGCCTCGCTTTTTTTATTGATTGCCCAGTCCCGTTCCGGCGGCAGGGCAAGAACGACCAGACTGGTAAATTCCATTTTATCGTTGTATGATGATATAAAGGTAGAAAATGCAAAGGTAGCTGTAAGACACTGGCAACGTGATTTTGGCTATCAGGATGCTATTTCGGCTATGAGGGATGCAGTGTAATTATGTTTGGCGGCTCTGATCAATATATGGCTGGTGTGAAAGGCGCAGGAAAAAGGCTGGTGCCAAAATTGAAACACCAGACAATTATCTCGCTGGAGCTGGTTCAGCGGGTTTCGGCAAATGCCAACAGGAAACCAAAGAATAACCCGGCGACTGTTGTGGACAAGATCCATAAACTCATTTCCCATATGAGCTTTGATAAAACAGTGCCCTTATATATATCAACCACGTCCGGCGAACTTGTCTATGTCAATGAGGGCTATCAGAATCTTGTTTCCAATTGTGAATATGCCGGTGGTAAAAACATTGACCATGCCAATGACAGTCGTCTGCCAGCGAGTCTTATGGCAATATTGAATGAGGTTCAACTGACCCGGCGGAATGTTTCCATTGAAGAAACTATTATTGTGAAGGGGACCACGCGGCAATATCGTTCCCGTCATTTTCCGGTGTGTGATGATAATGGCAGCGTGATTGCCGTTGGCGGGACCTATGTGGACTGTACGGACAAGGTCCAAATACTTGACCATGAAAGCCTGATGCAGCAGCGGTTCCGGGATTTTGCCCGGGCAACGTCTGACTGGTATTGGGAAATTGACCGGGATTATAATATTACCTTTGTTTCGGACCGCCTGATGGCGATTACCGGAAAACCGGGAATATTTATGAAAGGCAAGAGTTTTGAAAGTTTTGGTGAGTTGAAATCCGGTGTTGACGGTAAAATTCTTAATTCTGCGTATTTTCTTGATGAGATGAAACCTTTCCGCGACCAGCTTTTTCTGCTTACGGATTCTGAAGGGGAACTGGTATATACTCATTTGAGCGGTGTGCCGGTCTTTGAGTCTTTAACCGGTGATTTTATGGGCTACCGGGGTGCCGGAATGGATGTCACACCTAATTACAGGGCGCGACTGGAAACATTGTCGGCCCAGAAAAACCTGGAACATACGCTTGAGGAACTCACCAACAAGAATATTCAACTGGATATGGCCTCCGCAGAATCCAAAGCCGCCCTTGGCGCTAAAAGTGAATTTCTTGCGGCCATGAGCCACGAATTGCGCACTCCCCTGAATGCGATCATAGGTTTTGCCGAAGCCATGAAACTGGAGGTGTTCGGCGAGTTGAACCCGCAATATGTTTCCTATAGCAATGATATTATGTCTGCCGGGCAGCATCTTCTGGAACTGATCAATGATGTGCTTGACGTGGCGGTGCTGGAAAGTGGCAAAATCATTCTTGATACGGATAGGGTCTCGTTGAAGGAAATTGTCGAAAAAGCCCTGAATCTGATTGTACTCAGGGCAAACCAGAAATATCTCGATATCGGCGAGGTCAGAATAACGGATGACTTCTTTATCCATGCTGACGAGCGCCGCGCGGTACAGATATTTGTTAATTTGCTGAGTAATGCCGTGAAATTTACCCCGGAAAATGGCAGTGTTGGAATCAGGGTTGTTCGCAAAGATGCCACCACCGTTGCCGTTACGATTTGGGATACCGGCATTGGTATTGCACAAGATCAGCAGACACTGGTATTTGAGAAATTTCATCAGGCCACGGACAATATCTATTCCCGCAAGGAAGAAGGCACCGGCCTTGGCTTACATATTTCTCAACATCTGGCCCGCCAGATGGGGGGAAATATCACGGTGAAGAGCGTTGTTAATGAAGGTTCGGAATTTACCGTGACCTTTAAACTCTGCCAATAGCCTTATCCGGTATAAATTCCGGAAAATGCAGATTTTCTATCAGGTCTTCCAGATTATGCCCATCCAGCACGTCAAGAAATGAATTCAGAGCCATTTGCAAAATATTTGCCAACATGCATTGGGAAATAATTTTGCAACTGGGATTTTTATCATTAAAGCATTCGACAACATTCAGGTCGTCTTCGGTATAACGAATCAACTTGCCAAGATTAATATTTTTCGCCGGCATTCCCAGACGAAAACCACCGTTCTTTCCCCGAACTGTTTTCAGGTAACCGCCCTTGCCAAGTTCATGGACAATCTTCATCAAATGGTTTCGGGAAATCTCGAAGACTTCAGCAACCTCCCTGATGGACACAAGCCTGTCATTGTTAACGGCAACATACATTAACAGACGCAGTGAATAATCTGTAAAGGATGTCAGTTTCATGAGGCTTCCCCGGCTGTTTTTTGTCGTTTTAAAAGCACGCTTTTGCGCATTTTTTCCGATTCAGATTTTAACTGTCCGCAAGCGGCAAGAATATCTTCTCCCCGGGGGGCGCGAATAGGGGCGGAAATGCCCGCCCCGAAAATATATTCGGAAAATCTTTTTATCTGTTTATCCTCCGAACGTTGATAGGCGGACCCCGGCCAGGGATTGAAGGGAATGAGATTAACCTTGGCGGGGATGTCATATTTCTTTAGCAACCGGACCAGATTGCGGGCATCTTCATCGCTGTCATTAATATCTTTGAGCATGATATATTCAAAGGTTATTCGCCGCGACGTCTTGGCACCGGGATAATCACGGCAGGCGGCCAGCAGGTCTTCCAGCGGATATTTTTTGTTGATGGGCATAATTTCATCGCGAACAGTGTTATTCACCGCATGGAGGGATATGGCGAGATTAACATTAATTTCCTCACCGCACCGTTTCATTTCCGGCACCACGCCAGATGTGGACAGGGTAATCCGCCGCCGGGACAGGGCGATTCCCTGATCATCCATAATAATTTTCAGGGCTTTTTTCACATTGTCAAAATTATACAGCGGCTCACCCATGCCCATCATGACGACGCTGGATAATATGCGGCCCTCTGTTGGTGTCGGCCATTCATTCAGGTGATCCCGCGCCACCAGAAATTGCATGACGATTTCCGCCGGGGTCAGGTTCCGCACCAGCCGCTGGGTTCCCGTATGGCAGAATTTACAGGTCAGGGTGCAGCCCACCTGGGACGAGATACACAGGGTTCCGCGACCCTTTTCCTCATCGGGGATAAAGACCGTTTCAACAATATTGCCATCGGAAAATTTCATCAGCCACTTGCGGGTACCGTCTCTGGACAGCAATGCCTCGATGATTTCCGGGCGGCCAATGGTAAAATGTTTCGCCAGATTTTCCCGCATGTCTTTTGACACATTGACCATCTCATCAAAGCTTTTCACGCCCCGGTAATACAGCCAGTGCCAGACCTGAGTGGTTCGCATCCGGATCTGTTTTTCCGGAACGCCAATGTCCCGAAGGCGTATCCCGATTTCCGCGCGGTCGAGGCCAACCATGCTTCTGTCCACATCAAGTGTGGGACGGTTTGTCACAACCGGTTCTGTTCCAAGTGGTAAGGTTCGCATTTTTTAGCCTATTTCAGTTCTAGGAGACTAACGACAGGCCTTTGTAATGGCGTTATGGGCCGCCGTAAAGCCTGAAAGTGAAAAACGGTAGCTGGTATTGTTGCCGCGCCCACTCTGGCCGCTCATGATGAGGGCGCTGCCCCGCTTCATGGCCTGTGTCATGGCATTATCGGCTTTCATATCATCACCCCACGCGCCGTCGCCCTCGGTAAACAGGCGAAACGTGCTTTTTTTGTCTATTCTCATGGTGACACGGGAATTCTTCTTGAAATTATAGCCGACCACGAAATTAACTTCATTCTTTATTTTCCGGGCAGGTTTGTGGGAAACCGTCAAAAACGGATTTCCGTGACGCAAAGTGGATGGCTTTGATGATTTTGGAATGGAAATCATGTAGCAGACTTTTTCGCCGTTGCTTTTTTTCAGCATGAAAGCATCCCAGTCCCGGTAGGTGCCGAGCAATTGGCGATTGTCCGCCAGGGCAAGGTCAGCCATCAAGATAATCCCGAGAAAACAACCGGCAAATGCACAAAAAATACTTTTCAATTCAAAACCTCAGAAAATCATTAAACACTATGGTCATCACACTAGCAAAATCACATGTCAGCATCAAGGCGGGTGGATAATATTTTACAGTCTTTGAGTTTACGGGGACATTCAGTTTGACTCAAAATTGATCTTGTTTCAGAATAGTTCCTGAAAATCTATTATTAGGCAACAGGGAAACGGTAATGATCAGGAAACAAATAAAATTATGAAAATCGGTTATATAGGTTTGGGGAAAATGGGCATGGGCATGGTAAAGCTTCTGCTTGAAAAAGGCCATGAAGTTGTTGCGACAGATCCAGATGAAGCCGCGCGAAAAGAAGCCGCAGCGGCGGGCGCGGAGGTGGTCGCGAATCTTGACGGATTTAAAGACAAACTTCCCGGCGAAAAATTTATCTGGATTATGGTACCTCATGAGATAGTTGATACGGTTCTTGCCGACCTCGGGTCTATTCTGAACCGGGGCGATGTTATCATGGACGGGGGGAACTCAAATTATAAGGAAACCATGCGCAGAGGGGCCGAACTTAAAGCCAAAGGCCTTGTTTTTATGGATGTGGGGGTCAGCGGTGGACCTGGCGGTGCTCGCAACGGGGCCTGTATGATGATCGGTGGCACCCGGGATAAATTTGATAAATATGAGCAATTGTTTAAAGACCTGAGCGTGAAAGGCGGCTATGCCTATATGGGGGAAACAGGTGCGGGGCATTTTGTAAAAATGATCCATAACGGCATTGAATACGGCATGATGCAGGCCATCGGGGAGGGCTTTGAAATCCTGAAAGAAAGCGCCTTTAACCTGGACCTTAAGGAAGTCACGAGAATATACAACAATGGCAGTGTGATTGAATCCCGTCTGATAGGCTGGCTTCAGAAGGCTTACAGGGAAGAAGGTGTGGATTTAGAGGCCATTTCCGGGGAAGTATCCCATAGTGGCGAGGGGCAGTGGACAGTTGAAGAGGCAAATGATTGCCGTGTGAACGCAACGACAAGCATTAAAATTCCGGTTCCGGTTATTGAGGCATCCCTGAAGTTTCGTATAGATTCAACCGGAAATCCAAGTTATACGGGGCAGGTTGTTTCCGCACTCCGCAATCAATTTGGCGGCCATCTTGTCAAGAAAGATAAGGGTTAGGGAACATGATGAACGATTACAGGTTATGCCATCAGGGCCAGAGTCTGATCACAGTATCTGTTTGCCCATTCAGGTTCCTGTAAAGTCCAGAATGCGATATCATCCACCGCTACGGCAGACACATCAATATCATTCTTTCGCCATATATCGATAACTTTGAGGGCAGCGGCAGACAGTTTGGCCGGGCTGCCGAGGGATGTTTCGATCCATTTTACCGAGAATCCCGGTGGCAGGCTGATGTCCGTTAACGTCAATGCCGCGAACCCCTTTGCCAGCTCCGGCGACAGGCTATAGCCTGCTATCTCAAGGCTGTGACCTGATTCCAGCCGGGTCCATAAGTCTTTGATAGTGGTTTTGGAATCGCCGGTTTTCCCGGTGACTTCCGCCGCCAGTTTTATACGCAGATACTGCGTGATGAATTTTTTGCCATTGCTGACCGGGGACCATAAAATCATCTGATCGGTGAGTGCGGGGAACTGCTTAATGAGGTCTGCAGCGACCAGTGCGCCGCTGCGCATGGCCCAGAATATGGGGGGAGTGCCACAGGTGTCCTTTAACCAGGAAACGGCGGCAAGAATATCCTTCTGCCAAATCTTGATGGTGGCATCGCCAAAACTTCCTTCGCTGTCCCCGGTGCCATAAAGATCAAGGACAAGCACGCCGTATCCGGCTTTGGCAAAAGCCCGCGCCTGCCGGTTTATCATATGGCGGGATCTGTTTAATTCTTCGGCGAAGGGGGGAATAAAAAGGATATTTCTTTTTAGGGGTATATGGTTTGGCGGCGAATGATAAAGAGCAAAAATATTGCCGGATACGCTTTTGATAAAAAAAGGTTTCAAGCTTTTACCCTATTCTGCCAGTTTTTCTTCGACGAATTCACACAGGCTGCCGAAAGTTTCGAATGTTTCAGCGCTGATGTCATCATCATCGACAAAAATATCGAAATGTTCTTCAATGGCGGTAATGAGCATGGCAACGGCCATGGAATCCAGTTCGGGAATATTGCCCAAAAGCGGGGTATCGGCTTCGATATCATCGGCCCGCTCACCAATTTGTAAGGTTGTTTTTAATATTTCACGGACATCTTCAATTACAGTCATCAATGCAGCCTTACCTGTTTAAATCAATGGATATTCATATATAGACAAGCTTATACTATAAGAGTTTTACGAAGAAAAGCTGGAAATTAGCCGATTAGTTTGGTGATTTTATGGGCCAGGGCAATAAAATTGTTCCGGTAGATGTTGCTATGAAAAATTACTCTTGCCTCATTGGTCCATTTTTTATGCCAATCCTTGAGAGGACCATAGAATTCCACCCGTTTCAGCAGCTTCGACGCCAAAGCCGTCTGGTAATATTCAAACCGCATGATATGTGCGGGGGAGGTTCCCTTGATCGTTTCGTCATATGTTGTTTTCAGAATATATAGTATCTTGTCCCGGAGAAGACAAAGGTCGGTTGCCACAAGATTTTCATTATAATAATAACGTAGAACAAGGCTTTCCCCGCTATTACTGAAGGCACTCAGCATTTGTTCATAAAATTGGGATTGGCGGTCTCCCTGAGTGACGGCACTTTCAATCTGTCCCTTCCAGCCCGAGGATTCAATTTTGCCATAGTCCATCATCGCCTGTTTCATCTGTTCACCACGGGAATATATCTCAAGCCGTGTTTCAATATGATTTTTGGTCAGAAAATTTCGTTGGCGCTTCATGTTATGACGCAGGTTCTTACTGCGCAAAGCCCAGTAATCATCAAATTTTTCTGGAAAATCAATATGGGCCGTTGTGATATAATCCAGACTGGCCACAGATTTTTCCGTATCAGGCCGGGTCATGAAAAGAGGGTCCTGTTGAGTTATTCCCAGAGCAATTGCCATGCCGGGCAATTGTTTGATGAGGGATTTGACAGCAGGAATATCAAGGGCTTTTTTTCTTGACAACCAAAGACCCAAAGGGGCATTCGAGGGTTGAAAACTGGCCCAGACTCCCTTGGCCGTGGGGGCGATAACAGCCATAATTTCCGGTTTTTCGGGGTCACCAAGCAGGACAATTTTTTCGGAGCCACTGGAAAATTTATCCATCAGGGGAAGGATAAATTTCACATCAAGGAGGGGGCTGTTTCCTCTGTCCTTATTCAGGCTCTGCCATTGATCCTGAAAATTCGGGAACTCACTTGCCGGGTATAATTTCCACATCATTTTATTCAGGCCTGTTCTAGTATATTGCGGACGGTGGATGCCAGCCACAGCATATCTTGTTGGCTCAATTCCTGATGGCAGGGAAAAAGAATGACATTTTTTGAATAATCTGCCGTCACAGGACAGATGTCTGCCTTCATATCCGGCCATAAAAACTGGGCGAAGCGTTGCATGGGGATGGCCGCAGTCTCAAAAGCCGGGAAATATTCTTTCAAATTCTCAATATAAACTGGCAGCATGAAAGGTACGATTCCCTCTGGCAAGTCCTCGATTATTAATCTGCAGTGTTTAATCCCTCTGAATTGTTCGCTGAGCCATAAATAATTTTTGCGGCGGGATTTAGTGATTTTTGTGGAATTGAGCAGGGTTGGCAGCAGGCTGTCCACAAAAACCGGTTTTTTATCCATCAGGCTGTGATCATAATAATTCTCTCCTTCCTGGCAAATATCCTGCCCGGAGGAAAAAGAATCAGCGTGGTTTTGTGCCGCCGTATTTTTTTTTCTGAGTCTTTTGGCAAATTTAATTAATATATTGAGAAGCTCAATCAGCGGGGCCAGCAGCCATAATTTGCCAAATTTGAGCGACCTTTCGATGAGGGCGAGAAAGGATTTTGTGGATTTAAGTAATGTCTGGCTCTTTTGCTCAGGAAGGGTCTGCCCAAAGTGCGGCGCAAGGAGATAACCGCCTTCCTCAACGGGAAAGAATTTTCGGGAGCTGACCAGAATATAATCGCCAAACCCGCCCACAGTGACGCCATTTTTCTGACCAAAAAAACTATGGGCGCAATCTTCAATCAGCTTGATATTCTTTTCTTTGCACAGGGCATGAACCTCAGCCATATTTTGTATGAAACCACAATAATTCACGGCGATTATGGCTTTGGTATTGGGCGTGATCTTTTCACGTATGTCAAGGAGGTCGGCATCCAGATTCGGGGCAATTTTATAAAAAACCGCCTTTCCGGCCATTTTAAGGATTGGCGCCACCATGACGGTGCAATGATAGGCAGGTAATAATATCTCGTCGCCGGGCGAGATATTCATTTGTTTTAAAGCATGGGCAATGGCATATCTGGCGGCAAAGACTGGAATTCTGGCATAATTGTGATCCAGTACATTTTCCGGTTTGGTATCAAAAAATGAAAATAGAGAGGCAAAGGATAAAACCGGAAATACAGGAATTACAGCTTCGGGGATATGTATATATACTGTTTTGCCGTTCACTTCACCGGTGGTGGTCTGGGAAACAAAGCTGCCACGGCGTGAAGCGGCATATTGTGCTATATATTTTTCTAGAATTTTCATATTTAAATATTTGTATTCATATTATTATAACTATTGCCCAATATGTTTACTGGCAATATATTAAAAAAAACAGAACAAATATTCATGATAAATAATTTATCGGACTTTATTTCAGTTTCAGCGAAGCGTTCGCCGGAGCAGGTTGCCGTTATTTTCAAAAAACAGGAAATGACTTACGCTGTGCTTTGTGATGAAGTGATGGCGTTCGCCAAAGGATTGATGGCCTTTGGTCTTGATAAAAATGACCGGGTGGCGAGTTATCTGCCCAAACAATTTGAGACTGTTGTTTCAATTTTTGGTCCGGCCCATGCCGGGGGTGTGTTTGTGCCGGTAAATCCGGGGCTTAAGCACCGTCAGGTGGCCTATATTCTGAAAGACTGCGCTGTCAGGTTTCTGGTAACCAGCGCTGACCGGCTGGTGGCTTTGAAAGATGAGTTGTCGGGTTGCGCTGACCTGGAACTGATTATTCTCACAGGAAAAATATCTGACAAGCTGCTGGATATTGGCAAGAAAATTATTAGCTATGATGACTTTCTGGCACAGGGACGGGGTTGCGTCAAAGCTGTTCATAACGTCATTGATGCGGATATGGCGGCTATTCTCTATACCTCCGGCAGTACCGGCAGCCCCAAGGGTGTGGTCCTGTCCCACCGCAATATGATTGCCGGGGCGCAGAGTGTGGCAGGTTATCTTGAGAACAGGCCTTCAGACAGGATTCTGAGTGCTTTACCCCTGAGCTTCGATGCGGGCCTCAGCCAGTTGACAACGGCTTTTTCTGTCGGGGCAACTATTATTCTGATGAATTTCCTGTTGCCGCGCGATGTTATCCGCCAAATTGTGAAACATAAGGTTACCGGCATTACCTGTGTCCCGCCGCTGTGGATTCAACTGGTGGATCTGGACTGGCCGGATGAGGCGGTAAATTCCATCCGCTATATTGCAACTACGGGCGGGCGGATGCCGGTTCCCGTGACCCGTAAATTTCAGAAAATTTTACCGAACAGTGATATATTCCTTATGTATGGCCTGACCGAGGCTTTCAGGTCAACTTACCTGCCACCGGCGCAAGTGGACAGAATCCCTGACTCCATGGGCAAGGCCATTCCCAATGTGGAAATTATGGTGGTGCGCCCGGATGGCACACTTTGTGATGTGGGCGAGGCGGGGGAGCTTGTTCACCGGGGCGCTCTTGTTGGTATGGGCTATTGGAATGACCAGGAGCGAACAAGGGAGAGATATCGGCCGGCGCCGGGACAGCTGGCCGGGCTGCCCAACCCGGAAATTGCCGTATGGTCGGGAGATAACGTCAAACGGGATAAGGATGGCTATCTGTATTTTGTCGGTCGCCGGGATGAGATGATTAAAACCTCAGGCTTCAAG
>NVTJ01000115.1 GCA_002401545.1 Alphaproteobacteria bacterium | reverse complement strand
GCGCTGGCGGCGTTTCACGCGATGGACAAAACCGGGTCCGAGGCGGTGGCGGCAGCGGTCTATCTGCCCGACGGGGCGCTGTGCGAGATGAACCGGCCATCGCGCAATCCGTTCTGGCACCAGCAAGAGTTTTTTCGCACCCTGTTTGGCGGCGGTCGGCGCGGGTTTCACATCACGGCGCAAGACTACCAAGGGCCGGGGCTGGCGGTGGATGTGGCATCATTTGTCGGGCTGTTCATCTCGCGCGCGGCGGTGCAGCGGGTTGGTTATCCCGATGGCAAGCTGTTCGTTTACGGCGATGATGGGCTTTATACCTTGGGTCTTAGCAATGCGGGCGGGCGGATCTGGTTCGCGCCCGAGCTGCAGTTTGAACATGATTGTTCAACCTTCTCCGGCCAGCGCGGGCGGTTCCTGCCCCTGTGGAAGGTCTATTACTATCACCGCAATCTGCTGATGCTGTATCGGCTGGCGGCGGGGCGGTTGTTCTGGCTGGCGATGCTGGTGATCTTACCCAAATGGCTGCTGAAAGTGCGCGACCATTCGGGCCAGCGCCGCGCGTTTCTGCGGCTGATGCTGCGGGCGATTCGCGACGGGCTGACCGGGCGCACGGGCATGACGCACGCGGCGGTGCTGGCGCTGGCGGCTAGCGGTTCAGAATGTCGCGATGATAGCGACCCAGCAGAATAAGCCCCAGCACCAGACAGGTCAGGCTGACCCCCAGCACATACAGTTCGTTCACATGGGCGGCGGTATAGGTCGGATAAAATCCGGTGCGCATCAGACCGATGATATGTATCAGCGGATTATACCACAGGATACTTTGTGCCAGCGGCGGCATGGTCTCGTAGAGAAAAAAGATACCCGAGGCCAGAAACAGCGGCCGTGAGATCACCGACCAGGCCACATCCCAGATCGGGAACAGCCCCGACAGTGCACAGTTTAGCACGCCGACTCCTAAGCCCAGAATCATGGTCAGCGCCATTGCCGTTACAACGGGTGGCAGGTTCAGCACTGCCCGGCTCTCGATCACGGTCAGGATGCCGGTCAGCAGGATAACGGTGATCAGGATGCCGGTTAGGCTGTTTAGCAGGAACCGCGCCAGCACCGCATCAATCCAGGTTACGGCTGGGTATTTCAGCAGTGGTTTTGAGAAATTGATTGCCCGGGAAACGGTCGCCGATAGAGTCTGATACAGGCTAAATGGCAGGTATCCGGTGGCGTAGAACAGCAAAAAGCTGGTGCCAAGCGCGGGGGTGCGCATCACCAGCGAAAAGCCAATGCTAAGGACGATGATCGCCGCCAGCGGTTCGACAATGCCCCAGATATAGCCCCCCGGCGTGCGGCCATAGCGGGTCGACATTTCGCGCAAGACCAGCGCGGCAATGGTCCGGACGCTGGCAAAGCGGCGCTTGCCGGCCATGGCCGGGGGCAGAGAGGGGGGTATGGGTGGTGGTGTGAAAGTCATGAAACCCGGTCTTACGCTGGTGTTTAGCCCCATAGTTATGTAAGAAATCCAAGAGGATTTCAAACGGCTTTGCAACTATGCGGGCTGGGAACGGGCTGGCATGAACAAACAAAACGATGCCGCGAACAGCGCGCCTGACGCCACCAGCACGGGTGCGGATGATGCGCGGGATGTCGGGCCTGATCTGGGGCGCGGGGCTGGTGGTAGCGGTGTGCGCACCGGTGGCCGTAAAATGGCCGGTAAAGGTGGCGGCAAAAACGGTGGCAAAAACGGCGGCAAAGGCGGGCGCAACAAAAACCGCCAGCGCGATCTGGTGCAAGCTGACGGCCAATCTGTTGCGCAAACGGCGGGGCCATCACGGCCAGGGCCGGGGTCGGGGCCAAGAGCCGCGCCAGCGGTGGTTCAGGTGCAGCCCATTGCCCGCCCGGCGCGGATGAAACGCCGTCATTGGGGCCTGTTCTTTAGCTTTGTGTTTCTGGTGCTGGCCCCGCTCGGCGGCATGACCTTTTACCTGTGGACCTATGCCCAGGATCAATACATTTCGACCACCGGCTTTACTGTGCGCAGCCAGGAAAGCGGCGGCGCGTCCGAGCTGTTGGGCGGGCTGGCGCAGTTTACCGGCGGCTCCACGGCCTCGGATAGCGATATTTTGTACGAATTCATCCAAAGCCAGGAAATGGTCGAGGCGGTGAATGCGCGGGTTGATTTGCGCACGCATTATTCCGCCCCCTGGCCCGAAGATTGGGCCTTTGCGATCTGGCCCGATGCCTCGGTTGAAGATCTGGTTTGGTATTGGCAGCGGATTGTTGGCATTTCCTATGATTCCGGCACCGGGCTGATCGAGGTGCAGGCGGTGGCGTTTGATGCCCAGACGGCGCAGCGTATCACCTCGGAAATTGTGCGCGAAAGTCAGGACCGGATCAATGCGCTCAACAATCAGGCGCGCGAGGATGCGATGCGATATGCCAGCGCCGATGTCGAACAGGCGATTGCCCGGCTGAAACTGGCCCGCGAGGCGCTGACCAAATTCCGCACCCGGACCCGCATTGTTGACCCGGCTGCCGATATTCAGGCGCGCATGGGGGTGATGACCAATTTGCAGCAGCAACTGGCCGAGGCGCTGATTGAATATGATTTGCTGGCGATCACCGCCAGCCCCAGCGATCCGCGTCTGACCAAGGCGCAACAGCGCATTGATGTGATCCGCGAACGCATCGTCATCGAGCGGCAGACATTTGCCAGCGATAACACCGAAACTGGTGCGGTCGGCGAGGATTATCCGACCCTGATCGCCGAGTTCGAGAGCCTGAGCGTGGATCTGGACTATGCCGAGGTAACGTACCGCGCGGCGCTGACGGCGCGCGAGGTGGCGCGCAATGATGTGGCCCGGCAAAGCCGTTATTTGGCGACCTATATCAAGCCGACCCTGGCGCAGACCTCGGAATATCCCGAGCGCTATGTGCTTAGCGGTTTGGCGGCGTTGTTTCTGCTGTTGGGCTGGTCAATTCTGGCGCTGGTTTACTATTCCGTGCGTGATCGCAGCTGACCGGGGGTGGTTTGGGGGATGGGTGATGGCCAGAGCCAAGAGCATGGTGAGCGTGAGACAGGATTGCCTGGGGGGCTCTCGGGCATTGCTGTGCAATACCCTGCCGCCAGGCGATTGCGGGGCAATCACCTGATATGATTCGTTTTGAGAATCTGACCAAAAGCTTTTGGGTAAAAGGCGAACGCCGGGTGCTGATCGACGATCTGACCCTGACCCTGCCAACGGGTCGGTCGCTGGCGCTGTTGGGGCGCAACGGGGCGGGAAAATCGACCCTGTTGCAGATGATTGCCGGCACCATGCGCCCGGATCACGGCCGGATTATCAGCGATGGCACGATTTCCTGGCCGGTGGGGTTTGGCGGCTCGTTTCACCGCGATCTGACCGGCGCGCAGAATGTGCGGTTTATCGCCAGAATCTACGGTGTAGACACTGAAAGCCTGCTGGCTTTTGTCGATGATTTCGCCGAACTGGGTAAGTTTTATCACATGCCGGTTAGCAGCTATTCGTCGGGGATGCGGTCACGGCTGACCTTTGGCGCGTCGATGGGCATCCGGTTTGATACCTATCTGGTCGACGAGGTGACAGCGGTTGGTGACGCGTCGTTCCGGCGCAAAAGCCGGGCGGTGTTTATCGACCGGATGCGCCATTCAAGCGCCATCATGGTCAGCCACTCAATGAGCCAGCTGCGCCAGTTCTGCAATGCCGGGGTGGTGTTGGAAAACGGTCAGATGCAGTATTTCGATGATCTGGACGAAGCCATCGCCTGCCACGAGGCGATGATGGTCTAGGGCAGCAACAGCACCTGAAAACAGACCCTAATAAAGCTTTTTCTGCCAATATTCGCGCGATGTCAGATCGTTATATCCGCGCCGATAGCGGGCTTTCAGATCGTCATGATCGCGCATGAACAGCCGCAGGGTTTTGGCCATTTCCCAGCAGATCGCCAGAAACTGGCGCTTGGACTGGGTGACGGTATAGCCCTTGGTGCGGCCGCTATTAAGATAGGTGATCTGCGCCGCGCCAAAGGCCGGAAACAGCATGCCGCGCTCGCCGATGCCCAGCACGATCCGGTCCCAGCGCCGCGCTGAAAAGGGCACCAGATGGCCGTTTAGGGTATAGACGCCCAAGCGATGACGCCGGACGTGCGACCGCAAGGTATAGCGGTGGCGCTGTTTGATGTCCTCGGGGGTGATGTCTTGCCAGACCTCGACCTGCATCATCTCTTTGATGGTGCCGCGGCGCTTGGCCATGTCGATGTTTTCGTCAAAGAACTCGGGGCCCTGCATCACATCCTGCCACGCCAGCACTTGGGCCCGCGCGGTTTCGTAATGGAACCGCAGTAGCGAGCGCATGATAAACCGTATGGCGATCTTGGCGGTGCCAAGCGCGCTGCGCTCTAGCTTGTTGACCACCAAATGGTGGATCAAATGATTGCGCAGGTCCAGGTACAGGGTCTGGGCGCTTTCTTTTTCTGCGAAATCATCCTGAAACGATACGATCCCGTTGAGGGTGGTAATTTCAAACGCGTTCATCAGCGAAAAGCTGATGTCGTCGCCGCGCACAAAGAACGGGAACGGGTGGTGGTCGACCTGATCGATGGCAAAGGCAAAGAACCACCAGCCGCCATACAGTGTTGGCGGGCTGAGCCGGGCAGAGTCGTTTTCCATCTGAAATACTGCGTCGCGGTTGCGCAGATCGACGCCGCAAAACAGCGGGTGGCACGAGCCATCAAAATAGGCGCCGTTTTCCCACATCGCCCATTTGTGGGTGTTGTTGATCATCGACCCGGCAATCGCGGCCTTGGGGTTTTTCGCCAGCGCCAGAAACACATAGGCGCGGGCGATGTTCTCCATGTGGAACGACGCGTCGTCATCCATGAACAGGCAATGGCTGAACCCGGATTTTTCGGCCTCAAGCAGACCACGGGCAAAGCCGCCCGCGCCGCCGTAATTATTGTTGACCATCGGCGTGACCGAGGCGCTGGCTTTGATCTCGGCGCTGTCGCCATTATCGACCACCTGCACATGCACGTTTTCGCCAAATTCAAAGCCGGGCAGGAAGGATTCAAACCGCTGAACAGTGCGGCGCACTTCGGCCTCGCGTTTGAAGGTGGTGATTGAGACCGCCAGTTCAGGCAATGTTTTGGGCTTGGTTTTGGTGGCAAACCGCCCCCCCGATATGGTCACGCCATGTTCTAGCGCGCGGACCTCGATATAGATCAGCCCACGGGTGGTGCGGTCGGGGAAATGCGTCAGGTCAGCCACATGCGGCTTTTTCGCCGACAGGGTCACCACTTCGCATGACAGGATTTCCCAGGATTGCTCGGGGATCGCGTGAAACACCCGGACTTCGACTTTGCCCTTGCCGGTGACCTCGGCGAACAGGCCGTTCAGGGTGCAGGATTCGTGCCATTTGCCGATGTTGAGCAGGTTAAAATAGGTGTCGAACAGCAGCCGATTGCCATCATCAAGATGGACGCACTGCTTTTTATCGGAATAGCCGAAATTGCCGACCGCCCGGTAATAGAGATCATGTTCGGTGCAGATGCCGGGCTCTGGGAAGATCAAATTCTGCAAGGTAATCATAAGGGGTATCCAAAAAATACAAGGGCAGGAAATAGCAGGGCGGAGCCTAGACCCGGGTATCACACAGCATGATCGGATTTCAACGCTTGAAATTTTCGCGCGCCATGTTCAATTGGCGGTCGATCAGTCAGGATTTGTTGTGTGGGGCACCAATATTGTCAGCCATGATATAGTCTGTTCGCTCGGCTACTCTTGGAGTTGTCCTGTGGGCGGGTTAGTGTCCTTGCAAATCAGCGATAACTGGGCGCATAAGCCAAGGTCAACCATACTGTGTGAGAGGAGAGTTCCGACCAAATGAAAACAATTTTTTTCATCGGACATCACAAAGTCGGATCGACATCTCTGCAAGATTTTTTGTCTCGCAACAGCGTTGCTTTGGCGCGTTCGGGCATTTTGTATCCCAGCGTTGATTTTGAGAGTATGGCACTGATGCTGGCCACGGCAATGGGGAAATACATACCGCAGCTTGAAGTTCTGCCAATCAACGCGCGCGAGCCGCATAATGCCCTCGCTTTCCGGATGTTGGCCGAACAGGGCAAGGGCAAGGTGCCAGCCTATCACAAAGGGCTTCCCTCAAGCCATCAGATGCTACGGGCGATCCGGCAGCAGATTGATTTTCTGGCCCCCCATACGGTCATTTTAGCGGCCGAAGTGTTTGCTAACTTTGCCCCTGCCGCTCCGGGTCAGATCACCCGGTTGGCCGAAGCCTTTGGGGACGGGGAATTGACGGTGGTCGCAACCTTGCGGCGTATTGATGACTATTTGGCATCCTGGCACGGGCAGCGGCTGAAATTCGGTCACGATCTTGCGCCGCTGCGTGCCGGTGGGATGCAGAACTATTTTGGCAGTATCCACTTTAACTATCGTCTGATGCTGGAGGGCTGGGTTGAGGCGATGCCCAATGCCCGGCTCATCTTGCGCGACTACAGCGATGTGCGGCGCGCCGGGGGATCGGTGGCTGATTTCGTCGCGCAAACCGGGTTGGACCTGCCATCGGGTCTGCTGGATGAGCAAAAGACCAATGAATCCCTGCACCGGGGCATTTACGAGATTGTCCGACGGGGAAACAAGGCGCTGCGCCCGGCCCAAGCCGGAAAGCTGCGCCAGACCCTGCGGGACCTGACCCCGGATATGAACTTGCCCGCCTCTGGCGATATCGAACTGTTCGGGGCGCAGAACCGCCAGATCATGCAGGACCGTTTCGAGTCTATTCACGCCTATCTCGGGAAGATTTCGGGCAAGTCGCCGTTTTTCGAGGACCAATCAGAGGTGAGGCAAACCCGGCCCATCCCCGAGATGGAAGTGTTCGAACTGGCTCTGGACCAGGCCTGCAAGCACAAGAAAGCCTTTGTAGACCCTGAAATCAAGGATTTTCTGGATAGCCTAAAGGTAAACTCCAGAGCCGAAATCTGATCTATCTAAAAGAAAGCAATTTATATGATCAACGAGCTTATCATTCACCTTGGGGATACAAAAACCGGATCAACGTCGATTCAAAAGGCCCTGGTCCGCAACATCTGCCAAGCACCCGGGAAAACCATCATATACCCAACAAAAAACAACCATATTGGCCTTGCAAAAACACTGGACCAAAAAAGACGTTTTAACGAGCGTGCGGGT
>NVTJ01000114.1 GCA_002401545.1 Alphaproteobacteria bacterium | reverse complement strand
AAATCATCCATAAATTACGGAAACATGCCATTGAGCACATTATTTTAAGTACATAGAATTATGATATTGGACAGATGTTTTTAACTGCTGGCTATTACTTTTCGAGATTACAAGAAATGCATAACAAGATTATACATAACGGACTTGCCGCAATGGTTCATAATGAGCTCGCTGAGAACCCCTTTTCCGGCACGGTGTTTGTGTTCCGCTCCAAACGGCTGGATCGTTTGAAACTTCTCTATTGGGATGGTTCTGGTTTGGTCATGAGCTACAAGCGTCTGGAAGATCACAGCTTCAGTTGGCCTGCGGTCAGGATGGTTTGATGCGATTGAACTCTGCCCAGTTTGAGGCGTTATTCTCAGGCTTGGATTGGCGGCAGATTACGGCCCTGGATACCCATATTCCCCAGGTCATAGAATAAGACCATATAATAGCAGAAAGATGTAAAAACCTATATTTAATGCGGGCATAACAGAGGGAATCTCCAGAACTATTGTTATCACCACACATGAAACATTCCCATAATTCAATAGAAATAGTGAATCACAAAATGCAATCAATAGCGAGACTTTTCAGCCGCCTGCCAGGATCATTTAAAGTGTTATTGAACTTCCCGTTTCTGATGAACGGACCATGCCGTGAATGACACGCTCGATTCTGAGAGCATCGTCAAAGTCGGGATATAATTCATCCCTTCCCGCCAGACCGCGCAGCAGGTTGGCCACTTCCATGGTTTTCAGGTCGTTAAACCCCAGTTGATGGCCACGGGAGGCTATGAATGAGGCATATGGTGGATGTTCGGGACCTGTCAGAATTATTCGAAAGCCCTGATCTTCCGGTTTGTCATGGCTGCTGTAAAGCCGAAGCTCATTCATGCGTTCCTGATCAAATGTAATCATGCCTGCATCGCCGTGGATCTCAAATGTCAGGTGATTTTTCCGCCCCCAAGCGCTCCGGCTAGAAGATAATTCTCCCCGTGCACCACTTTCAAAACTGACAAATGCAGAAGCAATATCTTCATTGTCCACGGTTCCTGTTTTATCTGGATGATCTTCAAGCAGGCGATTTTTATGGGCGATATATGTCTGGGCGGTTAGCTGTGTGATATTTCCCATCAGCAGATGGGCAAGGCTGACCAGATGGACAGCCAGGTCACCCAGCGTACCCGTGCCCGCTTTTTTCACCTCGCACCGCCAGCTATGGGGCAGGGCAGGGTCGGCCATATAATCCTCATCATTTACCCCGCGAAAGAAATAAACCCGGCCTATGGCACCCTCTTTTATGAGCCGCGCCGCGTTCAGTATGGCCGGATTATAAAGATAATTATAACCAACAAGTGTTTTAAGGCCGCTTTTGCGCGCAGCAACGGCCATTATTCCGGCATCCGCCAGGGTGAGCGCCAGAGGTTTTTCGCAATAAACATGTTTACCGGCAGCCAATGCCGCCAACGCCATTTCCTTGTGAAGGCCATTGGGGGTGGTAATGGAGATAATATCCACAGCAGGGTTGGTGAGGGCATCCCGCCATTCCGTAGAAAACTGCTTGAACCCAAAGGCCTCTGCGAACTGGCGTCCCGCATCAGAATTGATGTCACAGAGCATTTCCAGCCGTAACTTCGGGCAATCAGAAAAAACGCCGTTTACCGCATTATAAGCCAAAGCGTGACATTTTCCCATGTAACCCGTTCCAATGAGGGCTATTCCAAAAGATTCAGTCATAGTTGCCAAGTAATCCTTCATAGTTACAGAAAAATGGGGTGTTGCAAGCTGTGCCGGCTCACAACACCCCTTATGTAGAGGAGACTTAAATTCTCTACATAAATCAATTGGTGTTTTATCTTTAAAATCAGTTTAATCGTAGTGTTACATAATTAAAGAACAAGATATGACGAATTTCCTCCAGAAAAATCTGTAAATTATAAAAAAAATAATATTTATAAAATATATATGGAGGATTATTTACCGTAAATACTCTTTAGTAAGATGTTCAGTATTGTATCTATTCTGGGTAGAAACGGGTATATTTAAATATAATGTCAATGAATGACAAAAAAAGCAACTTTGTTCTGGGTGCCTTTATGGAAATAAAATCGGCGCTGGCAGCTTCGGTTGTCAGGGTGCTTGTGAACCCGGAAGATGTTGAAGATGTTCTGCAGGAAACCTATATGCTGGTTTGTTCGCAGTCATACAAGACGGAAATAAAATCGGTTAAAGGCTATTTCTTCAGGGTGGCCCGGAATGTTGCGCTTAAGGATGCGGTAAAACGCACTAAAGCCAAATTCAGTAGTCTTGAGGAAATTGCGCCCTTTGAGCCGTCATCAAACGAGGCGGGTGCAGACGATAAATTACATTATTCGATGAAGCTGAAAGCCTTCATCGAGGTTACACAGTCCTTGCCGGCCAAGTGCCGACAGGCTTTTTTGTTAAAAAAGGTCATGGGATTGTCACAGAAGGAGATTGCGCGAAAAATGGACATCGCTGAAAGTACAGTTGAAAAACATCTGATAGCAGCGATGCGACGCACAGTGAATGAAATGAAGACAAAAGGCTATCAAATGGGTGCAGATCATAAATTGGTAAAGCTCAGAATGCGTTCGGAGCAGACAAATGGAAGACAGACCGGTGTATCGAAAAAACTTTGATTCAGATGCCATCTCCATGGAGGCCGCCTCATGGGTGTTACAGCTTGACAATGGGCCTTTGAGTAAAGCTGACCTGGAAGCACTTCGTGAATGGGCCGGACGTAGTCCCGCACATGCTCAGGCATTGCGGGAATATGCATCGGCATGGATATCTATTGATGATATATTGCTGGAGGCAAATGAGGCAGAAAATGCCGCCTATCAATTTTCCTGGTGGTCACCGCTGGCTATGATATTCAACAGGCGGTTTTTCCGTATCTGGACCCCTGCCGCAGCGGTCTTAGTGGCGATTTTTTATCTTTCAACAACATTCTATCTGCCCCCGTCCACGCCTGATTTTGAGGCCACGGCCATTACCTATTCCACACAGATAGGCGAACAGGCACAGTTTAAAATGGCTGATGGCTCAACGGTACATCTTAACACGGGCAGCGTGGTGGAAGTGGAATATCAACCGTCGAGGAGGATTGTCCGCCTCTTGAAAGGGGAAGCTCTTTTCAGCGTGGCCCATGACCCCTCGCGACCCTTCGATGTGATCGCTAACGAGAAGAAGATAACGGCTGTGGGAACCGCTTTCGTTGTCAGGCTTACCGATGTGGGGTTAAATATCACCGTCACGGAAGGTTCGGTTGTTGTTATTCCCGCCCTGACCGATACGGCGCAAAAAAGTGGCAGAAACAAGGTTGAAACCGGGATTCTAGCTATACTTGAACCTAATGAAAAAATGATAGTTGAGCATGGAAACGTGGTCATAGAAAAGGTAAAAGAAGATGTTATCGTGCGTCAGTTATCATGGCGCGAAGGGGTTTTGATATTCGAAGATGATTCACTTGTTTACGTGATAAATGAGGTATCCCGTTACACAGACACTAAAATTGTCCTGGCTGCGGAGATCGAAGAACTGCGCATTGGGGGACTGTTTAAGATAGGCGAAATAGAAGCTCTTCTGAATGCACTCGAAGTGTCGTTTGATCTGCAAGCTACCCGGATGGATGAAAATACTTTTTATTTGTCTCTCCGGGACAATGCAGAGGAAGACAGCTGATTAAACCACATATTTGCCGAATATATTGCACCAACGGTTTCAGATATAATCAAAACCGCAATCCCCGTTAAGGCTGTTCATGAAAATTACCATCTGAAAAAACACTGGTAAGGCCATTGTGTTTTCTATAGACTTTTAAAATAATTCCCGAATTCGGTCTATGGACATCCTTTAGTGACTGTGCTTTTTCCGTTTATAAAAATAAAAAACTTAAGAAGTTAATTTTTTTTGGAGGAAACCCATCCCTGCTTACTCTTTATATACAAGGTTACTGCAAAACAAGTCAGGTTTGGTGAAAACAAATACTGAACGATTTGGCAAGTCTTGTATGGCATACCTAGGGCCTGTATTTGCCCTTATGGTAGCGTCGAGTTCGCATATTTATGCGTCAGCCGGGGAGGTAAAATCAGTCAGGATAAACCGCACAACTGCGGATAAAGCCTTGATTGATTTAAGCGGCCAATTTAACAAATTGGTCCTTTTTCCGGCAGATGTGGCGAAATATGTTGTGATCAATAATTTATCTGGTGATCACACGCTACAGGTCGCGCTGGACTTGTTGCTTTCAGGCACTGGCTTGATTGCATATGTAACCGAAGATGGTGTTATTGCTGTTAAGGCAATACCCCAATTGGTGAAACAAGTCCGGGAGGGTAAAGTGAAATACTTCGGAAATCTAAATAATTTTAAAATAAAACGTAATTTATTGACAACGGCTTCGGTGATTGCCGCCACAGTAGGCGCCGCCAATGCCCAGCAGGCAGATGATGTGACGGCCAGTTCCGTTACTCTGGAAGAGATCGTGGTTACCGGCATGAGAAGCAGCCTGAAACGCGCCCTCGATACAAAGCGTGATGCTTCTGGTGTCATGGACTCAATTGCATCGGAAGACCTGGGTAAATTTCCTGACTCAAACATCGCAGAAGCTCTGCAACGTATTCCTGGTATTACCATTGACCGTAACGGTGGTGAGGGGCAGTTTGTAACAGTTCGTGGTTTTGGGCCAAGTTTTAATACAGTGCTGGTTAATGGTCGGCGGATGGCCTCAGAAGTGGGCGGTCGTAAGTTCAGCTTTGATTTATTTCCTTCCGAGCTAATTTCAGGTGCCGATATTTACAAGACCGGTGTCGCAACTCTTCAGGAGGGAGGTATTGGTTCTACCATCAACCTCAAGACCGCAAGACCTCTGGGCTTCAGTGGTTTCAAGGCTATTTTTAATGCCAAAGGACTTTACGACAATAATCGTGCCACAACCTCACCTCAGGTTTTTGGCTTGGTGAGCAACACATTTGCAGACGATACCATCGGCGTTTTGGTTTCGGCCTCCTATCAGGAAAGAAAGTCCCAAGTAGATACCTTCAACAACCGAGGTATTATCAGCGCGGATGTGTCCAKCCTGGATCCTTCGGTAAATATTGTCAATCCGGGCAACGCGGATAGACTGTTTATGTTCCAGAACCTTCAGGAAGGCCGAACAATGCAGAAGCGCGAACGGACCAATATACAGGCCGTTGTGCAGTATCAGGCGCAGGATAATATCCTGATCACAATGGATGGGATGTGGAATGAATTTGACGTCAATTCACAATCAAAATTCCTGAATACCTGGTTTTCGCTGGGAGATCTGGATAATATCATACTTGATGACAATGGCACGGTATTGAGAGCTGAACATAATGCCAATGGCGCCATTGAAGCCCGCGCGCAAAATGATACGCGTCGCACCAGAACACGATTTGGTGGTTTTAATGTCAAATGGGACCAGTCGGATGAGTTCGAGCATCAATTTGATTTTTCCTATTCGGATTCTGAAAATAAACCAAAAAATGCAGACACGGGGCAAGCTGTACTTGGTTTTCGCTCTCCGTTTACATTGATTAATGATGGATCAACGACATTACCAATATCCCAGCTTGCGGATGTAACAAAAGAGGATATTCTCGACACGTCCCGGTTTCTTGCTCATATTGCCCAGTTCGGGGGTGATGGCGATTCACCGGAGAATGCCAATTCAGTTGATGACGATATATTCGAACTGAAATATGACGGGGTTTACAGGCCGGAGGACGGCGGATTTCTGAAGTCGATCAGCTATGGTATCAACTACGCCAGGGAAAGAAAGACAGTACAGATATTACGCACCGATCAGGATGTACTGTGTTTCTACTGTGGATTTTTCGTCGATGTGGGCGATGCAGGCGAACAGTCCCTGTTGGAATTACGGAATTTAGCCGGTTTTATTGATGCCGGAGACGGGGGGTTCATTGATAAGAATGGGGCCTTTATTGATACATTCCTGACCAATACGGTTGCAAGCGAAATTACCTATTTATCGACCCCTGAATCGCTTGCAAAGCGGGATGTAGGGCTGGGTCTGCCACCGGGAACATCGGCGGCTGAGTTCGCAGAGAAGGGTGGTTTTGCAACACAGGTACGGGCGCAGGGTTTTAAAATTAATGAAAAAATTCTCGCGGCTTATGTCAGTATCGATTTAGAGGGTGAAACAAGCGATATGCCTTGGGCAATCAATGCCGGTCTGCGTTGGGTAAAGACCAAAACCACGGCCACCGGCACGGAAACACCGCTCCTTGATATTGTTAAAAATCCGTTTGATACAACAGAGTTTTTTCGCAAGATTGGTGACATTGCTAACGCGACCATCACCAACTCAAACGAATATAATAAAATTCTTCCCAACTTCAATTTCAAGCTGGAACTGACGGACGGGTTGATTTTACGGCTCGGGGCGTCACAGACTCTGACCCGTCCGGATCTCGCGGATCTTGCGCCGAAATTCACTATTCTGAATACGCGCCCGAACCAGCTTATCGCTTCCGGGGGCAATACCGGTCTGAAGCCATTTACGGCCACAAATCTTGATGCCTCGGTGGAATATTATTTCGGTGAACTTAATTACATCGCCGTATCCGGGTTTTGGAAGGAAATTGAGGACTTTATTGTTCAGACAACGGCTCGCGAAATTTTCACCATTGCAAATGTGGATAATATTGTTGATCCCAGTATTAACGGTAATGAGGCAAGCTTCGATGTTACCCGTCCCAGTAATGCCGAAACGGCGCGGGTAAAGGGTGTGGAAATTGCGGGACAATATGTGTTTTCATCCCTGCCGTCTCCCTTTGACGGACTGGGCGTGTCTGGTAATGTTCTTTTCTTATCCAGCAACGCCAGCTTTGGTCCAAATAGTCTGAACCGTACAAGCTTTGCTTTGCCGGGACTGTCAGATTCACAGAATGCTCAGGTATTTTATGCCAAAGGTCCCTTTGAGGCGCGTATTTCCTATAGTCGCAGAGAGAAGTTTCTGGAGCAGTTAAATAATGTCATTGGTGGCGAACCAGCCTTTGTCGAAGATTTCAAACAGGTGGATTTTCAGGTAAGTTACAAGGTCATCGACAATGATGAACTTGGTTCTGCTACTGTGTTTATTGAAGGCACGAATATCTTCAATGAAAAAATTGGCAAAGTTGGTCGTTTTGATAACCAGTTTTTAGCACTTACCGAGACCGGTGCCCGGTACGCTGCCGGATTCAGGTACTCTTTTTAACCAGCTAGTATTTACGCGCGGGCCAGAGGCAACTCT
>NVTJ01000113.1 GCA_002401545.1 Alphaproteobacteria bacterium | reverse complement strand
TGAAACAAACGGCCATGGGCCGCTTTCTTCGGGTCGGTGACGTGGCAGAGGTCCACAAGAGCGCCCGCAAGCCTGTTACCAGCATGGCTCTGCTGAACGGCAAACGCGGCATTATCGTCGGGGCCAAGGTAACGGAGAATATCCGTGTTGACCGCTGGGTGGCAAGGGTGCAGTCAGAAGTGGACCGCTTCCGCGAAACCCTGCCTGAAGGCATCAGGCTTGAGGTTATCTTCAATCAGGATATCTATTCCACAGAACGTCTGTCGACCTTACTGGGTAATATTTTCATCGGAGCCACGATCATTGTCCTTATCATGATTTTTATGATGGGATGGCGGTCCGCCGTTCTGGTGGCCACTGCCCTGCCGCTCACCGTGCTGATGGTGATGGCAAGTTTTCATTTTATGAATATACCGCTGCACCAGATGTCCATCACCGGCCTGATCATTGCCCTCGGGCTATTGATTGACAATGCCATTGTTGCCGTTGATGAATACCACAAAGCCAGAAGGCTTGGGCATGATGTGGCCACAGCCATCTCAAAGATGGTCAGGCATTTAGCCATTCCGTTGCTGGCGTCAACTCTGACCACTTCCCTGACCTTCATGCCCATTGTATTGTCCCCCGGCGCCGTGGGCGAGTTCATCGGAACCATCGGCCTTGCGGTGATTATTTCGCTGTTTTCCTCGCTGTTTCTATCCATGACCATCATTCCGGCTCTGGCGGGATATTTTGACCGGGGGGAGCTGTTACAGGCCAAATGCGGCATTCTGCAAAGCGGCTACAGCAATCCGGCTCTCCGGGAGAAATACCGCGCTGCGCTGCGCTGGTGCATAGAGCATTCGAAAAAAGCCCTGTTGCTATCCATCACTTTACCCCTGCTTGGTTTTGCCCTGAGTACCACGCTGGTCCAGCAGTTTTTTCCCCCCGTGGACCGGGACCAGTTCCAGATTCAGATGACCCTGCCGCCCCAGGCCAGTCTGGAGGAAACGGTGCGACAGGTGGAAATTGCCCGGAAAATTATGGCAAACTACCCGGAAATAAAAAGCGATTACTGGGTGATTGCCGAAACACCGCCCGCCGTATTCTACAATAGTTTTCTCAATCAGGCCGGACTGAACAATTTTGCCGGAGCTTTTGTCAATACAACATCGCCGCGCGCCACGTCGGAAATCCTGCCCCGCCTTCAGCGCGACCTGATGACCGGACTGCCGGACGCCATGATACTGGCGATCCCTTTTGAACAAGGTCCGCCCTTTGAAGCCCCGGTGGAAGTTTTTCTTTATGGTCAGGATCTCAAAATCCTCTCTGAAAAGGGTGAGGAAATCCGCAGAATTCTGGCGCGTACCAAAAATATTACTTACACGGTAGCAAAAGTTTCCCTGAGCCAGCCCAAACTGAATTTTATCCCCGACGAGGATGCCGCCGAAGCCGCCGGGCTGAAATTAAACCAGATTGCCGAACAGCTTAACAATGCCCTTGAAGGACATATTGGCGGCAGCGTGCTTGAAGGCAATGAAAGCCTGCCGGTCCGGGTCCGGGTTGGCGGCACAGACCGCTCGGACCTGAGCACCCTGTTCAATAATTCTCTTGTGGCGGCGGGCGGCAGCCTGACCACCGGTGGTCAGCATCTGTCCGGGGTGCCGCTCAGCAGTCTGGGGACTTTGGAATTAATCCCCACCTATAATGCCATCAGCCGGCGGGATATGCAGCGGCTGAATATTCTTCAGGCCTTCATCACCCCCTATAGCCTGCCGAGTGAGGCGCTGGCGGATTTTCAACGGCGTCTGGCTGAGGCAAATTTTGAACTGCCCGTTGGCACCCGGCTTGAATTTGGCGGCGAGACTGAAAAGCGGTCCGAGTCCGAGGGAAAATTATTCTCGACTGTCCTGCCGCTTCTGGTGGTCATGATGGGAGTTCTAGTGTTGGCGTTTAACAGTTTTACGTCAGCATTGATCATCGGGGGGGTCGCCTTTTTCAGCGCAGGACTGGCCCTGCTTGCCATCTGGCTGTTTGGTTTCCCCATGGGCTTTACCGGCATTATGGGAACGATGGGTCTGATCGGGCTGGCCATCAATGACAGCATTGTGGTGCTGGCCGCTCTTCGCGCCAATGAAAAAGCCCGTGCCGGGGATGCGGAAGTGATCGTCAATATCGTGGTGGACAGCACCCGCCATATCATCTCCACCACCCTGACCACCATTGGCGGATTTATGCCGTTGATTATCTGGGGCGGGGTCATGTGGCCCCCTCTTGCCACCGCCATTTCCGGCGGCATGGTCGGGGCGACCCTGCTGGCGCTCATATTTGTCCCGACACTCTATTACCTCCGGGTCAGCCGCCGCGCCCGGAAAAGACTGGCCAGCAAAGAAAGATTAGCCTGTATTAAGGCCGCTTGAAATCCACGTAGGACAGATAATAAAAACGCAGGGTCAGCAGGACAAATGAGATTATGCTGGCCACCACGGAGCTTTCAAACAAGCCAACCGCCCCGCGCCCAAGGTTAAAAGCCAGAATATAGGATAGCGGAATCATGACTATTATATAACTGAAGAAATACAAGGCTGTCGGCGCCCAGACATCCCGCCGCCCCCGCAGCGCATTGCCAATCACCGTTTGCAGACTGTCAAACAACAGCATCCAGGCCGACAGGATAATCAGCGGCACCGTCACCATAACAAGCGCGGATTCTGTGGTGAAAAATCCGGCAATCTCCACCGGAAAAATAATCAGAACGCCAAGCAGTGGCAGCATCAGTATAACATTGAACATCATGCCGCAGGTCCCCGCCAGCAACAGGTCTCTGCTGTCCCGGCGGCCAAGGGCGATGCCAACCCGAACCGCTGTCGCCCCGGCAACGCCGTAAGCGATCATATAGGGTATACCATAGACATTAAAGGCAATGGCCATGGCGCCCAGTGTCAGGGGACCTATCCAACCGGCGAAAACCTCCAGCGCCGCAAAGCCCATATGTTCCGCCCCATTGGTCAGGCCCGCGCCGTAACCAATATGACGAAGGCGACGCCATTTATGGAGCCGCAGGTCAACCCTTTCCCAAATGCCAAATATCTCATGGCCCTTCATCTTCAGGATAAACAGGATCATGCCCACGGCAAGGAACGTCCTGACAATGGTCGTGGCCCAGGCAGACCCCTCCGCCCCCATGGGCGCGAACCCAATGTGGCCGTAAACCAAAATCCAGTTCATGAAAACATTGACCAGATTGGCAATGAGCATAAAAACCATACCGGGCAGGGGCCGGTTAATACCTTCCAGAAAAAAGGTGCAGGCCAGCATGACAGTGGTCATGGGAATGCCGATGGCCACCGCCTGCATCAGCACCCCGCCACCACGGGCAATATCCGCCTCCTGCCCCAGTAAGAGAAGGATCGGCTCGCCAAATATACAGATGCCGAAACCACCCATACCAAGGACAAAACCATAAGGCAAAGACCGCCGCCAAATACGACCGCACAGTTTATAATCTTTCGCGCCATAAGCGTTTGAGGTCAGAACCATGGTCCCCATCATCAGCCCGATAGAAATAATAATCACCGTCGCCACCGGCACATATCCGATGCTCTGATAAGCCAGTTCCTGCGTTGAATAGCGTCCGACCATCACCGTATCCACAATACCCATGGTCATAATGCCCAGCCGCTGAAACACAATGGGAAAGGACAGGCGCACCAGTTCCGAGAACTGCCGCTTCATACGCTCCCTTATCCAGCCGGGATTATGTGTGTCTGTTGTGTTGGTCATTTTTTTGTTTTGCCTCAATCGCCGGCGCTTGCGCTCAGGCTATCCTCGTATTAACTCGGGCGGCCAGTCGGCCTTGCCTCAGCCCTTATGGGCTTCGGTTATAGAGCCCTTTCTGGATAATATAAAACCAATGCATTATTCCCCTAAAATCTTGTCCAGTGCTTTCTGCGCGGACGGGTGGTAGCCGGGTCTGGCGGGGGCGTAGATTTCCCGGGCCAGCTTCAACCCTTCTGGTGTCTCTGCCATCTGCTTGTAGAGGGGCTTGATCAGTTTCAGGCGGCCAATGGACGGCAGGTAACTTCTCAGGCGCGGCGTGATGGCTGAATAGCCATGCCTAAGCCCCTGCAACAGCCAGGCATGAGCAATTTCATTATTGCGGGAATTTACCAGATCAAAAGCCCTGTCCAGTTCTGCCATTCTGTCAGAGGTCATATCCTTGGGCAGGTTGGTGATAAAATGCAGCCATTGATGAACCGTCCACCCCATAGTCGGAATCTGTTCCAACGTCATTTTTCCCTCGAGCCATGCCGCCTGCTGCGCCCTCACTTTGGCGAAAATACCGGAGGTGGCGTTGGGCGTATCGTCGGGCATACCTGTGCCGTAAATCCACTCTTTTATTTTGTCCATGCTGACCACACCGGGGTGTTTGTCCATCAGGTTTTCTTTCAGGTAAGCGATGAATTTTTCCGAAGTCATATTCTGAAAGGCATGGGTTGTAAAATACCCTTTCAGGAAAGGGTCAAAGGCGGCGCGGCCATATTTTTCCTCCAGATAAACCAGAAACAACTGACCCTTGACATAGGGAACATTTGAGAAGGCACCATCCGGGTCACGGCCCTGTAAATCCACATGCAGTGACGTGTCCCGCAGGTCCAGCGTCTCCATCTCCCGCTGCAGACCCTCTGCCGACAGGGTCTTTTCCATCATCGCCCGGGCCGAGCCGTAAACTTCCTCCATAATGCGGTTTTCCACATATGACGTCATGCCCTCATTTAACCACACATCATCCCAACTGGCATTGGTCACCAGGTTGCCGGACCAGCTATGGGCCAATTCATGGGCGATCAAATCAACCAGGCTCTTGTCCCCGGCAATGACCGTCGGCGTGATGAAGCTCAACATGGGGTTTTCCATGCCGCCCATGGGATAGCTTGGCGGCATCATCAGAATATCATAACGCCCCCACCGGTAAGGGCCGTAAAGCTTTTCCGTAACCTTGACCATCTTGTAGGTATCAGCAAATTCCGCTGCCGCCGCATCCAGTATATATTGCTCGGCATAAATCCCCGTATTGCCCGCCATGGCCTTGAAATGAATATCCCCAACCCCCAGTGCCAACAGGTAGGGTGGAATTTTATGGACCATGGTGAAATTATAGTCCCCGTCACGGGGCGCATCCGGGTCATTCTCGGCGCTCATCACCGCGAAGAGATTTTCCGGCGTCCTGATATGGGCTGTGTAGGTCAGCCGCAGGGCCGGCGTGTCCTGTATGGGTACCCAACTGCGGGTATGGATGGCCTCTGACTGGGTAAAGAGGAAGGGATATTTCTTGCTCGCCGTCTGTGCCGGGGTCAGCCATTGGAGGCCGGAGGCCTCGGGCCGGGTGGTGTAATATATACGGATTTTTTTGGCCTTGACCGGCAGGGTGATGGTCAGTTTTGACCCCAGAGTGGCGTCGGCAGCGGCCAGTTCGAAAGATGTCGGTTGCCAGCCATGATCCAGAACATCCACTTTGTGGATATCAAGATCGCGGGTGTCGAGAATAAAAAAACCGTCATTCGGCCCCACCCGCCCAATGTCATATTCGGCAAATCCGGTCAGGACTTTCCGGTCAAAGTCCACTGTGAGGTCAAGATGCAGGTGGGTACTGATCACAGCATCCACATTGGCATAGGAATGACTGTCCTTTGCCGAAGCGGCCCCGGAGAGACTAACGAGAAAAGTCAGAATGGTCAGAAAAAATATTATATGTTTAAACATGATTTTCTTTCTCAGTTTTGTCACCCTCAAAACGGGGGTGGGGGTCCCTGCGGACAGGCTGGAGTCTGTCTAAACTTGCGGCTCCTCAACCCCGGCCTGCCGGCAGGCAGCGGTAACGGTATTTTTCAGCAGCACCGCGATGGTCATGGGGCCGACACCGCCGGGAACCGGGGTGATGGCGGCGGCATGTTTGGCCGCTTCGGCATATTCCACATCGCCGATCAGACGGGTTTTTCCGTCTGGCTTTTCAATACGGTTGATGCCCACATCTATGACCGTTGCCCCTTGCTTTATCCAACTGCCCTTGACCAGTTCCGGCACCCCAACCGCAGCAACCACAATATCTGCCCGCCGGACCACATCGGCCAGGTCCCGTGTCCGGCTATGGGCCATGGTGACCGTGCAATTCTCGTTGAGCAGCAATTGCGCCATGGGCTTGCCAACAATATTGGACCGCCCGACAATCACCGCATTCAGGCCGCTCATATCGCCAAGTCTGGCCCGTAACATCATAATGCAGCCCAGCGGTGTGCAGGGCACCATGCCGCGCCCACCGGTGGCGAGCAGGCCGGAATTGATCACATGAAAACCATCCACATCCTTTTCCGGGGAGATGGCATCGATCACGGCGGCTTCATTGATATGCTTTGGCAAGGGCAACTGTACCAGAATGCCATGAACCGCCGGGTCCTCATTGAGATTTTTCACGAGCGTCAGCAATTCCGCCTCGCTCACATCCGGCTCAAGACGATGCTCAAAACTGTTCATGCCAGCGGCGGCGGTGGATTTATTCTTGTTGCGCACATAAATATGACTTGCCGGGTCTTCCCCCACAAGCACCACCGCAAGGCCGGGGACGAGATCATATTTTTCTTTCAGGATAGCCACCTGTGCGGCCACATCCTGTTTCAAATTTGCGGCAAAAGCCTTGCCATCAATTATATCTGCGCTCATGGGGTTAAATCCTTCATCCATTGTCCAGGCCTCCGGGCGGCTCCCGAGGTTGGACCTGCAATTAATAACTGTTTATTGCGATTTGTTGCTCCCGATGCAACTGAAAATTCACCAGCAGGCAATTTGCATGATTTTACCCGCATCTTAAACGGACTTTTATTGGCCTTCCCGACCCGATGATCATGACCATCAAGGCAAAAAAGATAATGATGGGGAAACCATCCCCAATAAATATAGGTGATGGATTTAACGGGGGTATTACCTTACCACGGCACAATAGAAGCCAGATATTAATGGCATAAATAGTCATAACTAGATGCTGAAAGGTGAGCTGGTCCCGGATTTTTGCACAGTCTGTTAAGGTGTGTCCGATTATAGATTCGGAGACAAAATATGACGAAGAGACGTCGCTTTACATCAGCTTTCAAAAAGAAGGTCGTGCTCGCAGTTTTACGGGGCGACAGGACCATTCATGAAATAGCCGCTCATTATGAGGTGCATCCCAACATGATCAGTACGTGGAAACGTCAGACACTTGAGGGCATGGAGGATATTTTTGACAACAAGAGCACAGGCCGTCAGCGTGATATTGATGGTGAGATTAAGGTGCTTCATGCGAAGATC
>NVTJ01000112.1 GCA_002401545.1 Alphaproteobacteria bacterium | reverse complement strand
AATATGTGTATTTTGGCATGGGATCGTCATATGACTTTGCCGGTGACAACGAAAACCCGGAGGAGAGACTATTGTTTCTGAAAGATTTTGACATGAATCGGGCTATGACAGAGAAAGCCCTTGAAACGCTGCCAAAGAACCGTGAATTGCTGATGAAAATCAGGGATTTCGGCCTCCAGTCCGTATAGATGTCGCCATTCTTAGGATTATTATTATTGAGGAAAACTTATGACTGATTTTACTTTATTGAATGGTGAGGATCATAGAGACCTGAAACTGCAGGACAATCTCCCGTATGATGCGATGAAGAGCCTTAAAAATTGTCAGATCATTGTTGACGAGATTTTTTTGGCCGGCAGTAGTTTTCCTGTCTTCTTCATAAAAGATGTGGAAAAAGGTCAGTTTCTTCTGTCCGTAATTTTTGCTTTTCAAAATGACGGGAACCTGTTTGTGGGTCAGGATGGCTGGAACGCGCCTTACATGCCATTGAATATCAAGCGGCAGCCGTTGGCATTGGGAATGGAATTGGCGGCCGATGTCCTGCAACCCCATGATATATATATCGACCTTGACAGTGAGTTGGTTTCGAGCGTTGCCGGATCAAGATTATTTCATGAAGATGGTTCGGAGACAGTTTTCTTAAAGGACAAAAAAAGGTCATTGGGGGGAATGGTTCAGGGAGAAGAAAAAACGCAATCATTCATAGATTCCATTTTGAAATATGATCTTATGTCTCCTTTAACAATCACGCTTTCTACGGCTGAGGGCGATAGATTAATCAAGGGAATATATGGCATCGATCATGTAAAAATGAAGTATATGGACCCGAAATCCTATTTGGGATTGATTGATGAGGGGGTATTGGACAATATTATTATGATGAAGGCGTCATATGCCCAGATTGGGCGTCTTATATGGATGGAAAATAAAAAATTATGGCTGGAAAATAAAAAATCGGCAGGTAAAATAATAAATTATTCAATTTCATGTAATCAGAATTAAAAATAGTGCAAATTTTTTTAAATTTCCATGCGTAGGATGTAAAGGCCTTTATGGCGGATGTCAGTAAGCATTTAAAATTTATAGGCCAACCACTCTGCCACAAATGTTACGAACTTCTGCATAATGGTTTCAGGACACTAGGTCGTAATATCTCTGGGCAGGCCATACCACCTCAGTTTTTCATATTCAGCAGGCAGTGTTGGCGCAGGGGCCGCCTGCTGGAAGGTCTGCAAAAATGACGGGCCAGACAAATTCGGGCCCGTGAAAAGCTGTTTGGCCATATCAAGATAGGTCGATAAGGGCTTGCCATTCTTGTGATCTTTCTTTTTTGGAGCTTGAAAAATGCCATGTTCAAAGGAAATCTGATTTAGGTCACGACAGGGTTCCGTCCGTCCCTGTTGACATACCCATAAACCGCGCGCCGGGTCATATTTATATTTTTCAAGATATTTCCAGCCATGTTCCGCAATCATTTCCACAGCCCGCATCACATACTCAAAAGTTTCCTCACCTATGAAATAATTGAAATTCAGTCTTACCCATCCCGGTTTCAGAATTGAATAGCCCGCCTCAACCGCTTCGGTGATGGCCCGGCTATAGTCGTTGTCAATATTAAGCAGCTCATGGCCATATGGTCCGGCACAGGAGCATCCCCCCCGAACCTGTATGCCGAACATATCGTTGATCAGGGCGTCGATAAAACCAAAATGAAGCGGCTTGCCTTGCCATAAAATCAGGAAGGACAGAATTGATGTGCGCGGGGCTTCCAAATCACCCAAAATTTGAATATTGGAATGTTTCGACCAGCGTTTAATGGCCCGCGCTATCATATCCTTCTCCAGCCGTTCTATGGTGCCAGCCCCAACCGCGTCTTTCAGTTGAAACACCATGCCCGCGCGGATTGATTCCACAATGGCGGGAGTTCCGCCTTCTTCCCTGCTTTCACCCGGGGGGAGGTAACTATGCCCTTCCGGTGACACATAGGATACCGTACCGCCCCCGGGTACTGATGGCACCCGGTTGGTCAACAGCTTGCGTTTGATGACCAATACGCCCGGTGTTCCCGGTCCGCCAATAAATTTATGGGGTGAAATATATAGCGCATCAAGGGAGGTGTCATCTGCCTCACCTGTCATATCGATGGCAACATAAGGCCCCGCCGCCGCATAATCCCAAAAAGCCAGTGCGTTATTTTTATGCAATAGGCGGGTAACCCCTTTCACATCCGTCAGCAAACCCGTAACATTGGATGCCGCAGAGAAACTGCCGATTTTCATATTCCGGTCAGCATATTTGCTGAGCTCTTGCTGTAGAATTTTTTTGTCTATGCCGCCTTCTTTATCGAGGGGGATTGACACCATATCCACAATGCTTTCCCGCCAGGCCAGTTCATTGGAATGATGTTCATAGGCACCAACAAAAACCACCGGGCGGTGTTTATCCTTGATCTGTCTGGAAAACCCGTAAGTATCATCAAGATTGGCCGGAATACGGATATTCAAAATATCAATGGTTTTCTGAATAGCAGATGTCGCGCCGGACCCGCAAAAAATTACCGCATCCTGATCACCGGCGTTGAGTGATTTCCGGATCAGGCCCCGTGCCTGTTCGCGAAAAGCTGTTGTCTGCCGCCCTGTGGCTGACGCTTCTGAATGGGTGTTGGCATAAAAGGGCAGAATATTTTCCGTGATATAATCTTCGATAAATGTCAATGACCGGCCAGAGGCGGTGTAATCGGAATATATCAGAGGCTTTTCGCCAAAGGGCGTTGACAAAAGCCGCCCCTCTCCGATGACCGAATGTCTTATCTGCTCTATGAGATCAGTTTTGATGTTACCCTGTATGGTCATTTTATTTACCCGACTTTATATGTTAATGGCCGGGCGGGGGACATGGATATTATGGATGATTTCCCAGATATATTTCTGTGGAATTCTTGATTTCTTCCATGGCGAAATTGGAGGTAACATCGGTCAGGCTCGTGGCCTCTATAAACCGTCTGTAAAAACCATCATAAGCCGGAATATCTTTTACGATCACCCGTAACAGATAATCATATTCACCGGACATACGGTAAAACCCGGCTACTTCAGGAAAACCGCAAACGATCTTTGAAAATTTTTCCAGCCATTCCCGATTATGCTGACTGGTTTTAACCTGTACAAAAACCGATACATTCCGGTCCAGAAGCGATCCATCCAGCAAGGCAACACGGCCCTTGATAATGCCACTCTTTTCCAATTTCTGAACACGCCGCCAGCAAGGGGTTTTCGTCAATCCCACCCGCTGAGCCAATTCATTGATTGATATACTAATATCCTTCTGAAGTAAGTCAAGTAGTGCTATATCAGTCTTATCAAAGTTCATTTTGTTCTATTTTCTAGTAAAAAATTAGAATTAATTTTCTTTTTATATCATATTTAAACTGGGTTAAACAACCTAATTCCTTTAAAGAAAAATTGAAGGAAAATAATCCTGAGAAAATTATACAAAAAAAGTATATTTATTTTCATTTAAGTGAAATAAGCTGTGAATTATGCCGTAAATCATTGCGATTTTACATGCACAGGATGCTTTCGGTATAAAGTTTTGGATCAGGTAAATTGATCTGCTAAGGTAAAAAACAATATTTTTCACTGAAATCTCATGAACCGGAAAAGGGTATCCCCATGCAGATGAAGCAGATTGAAGTCTTTCACGCTATTTATTCTACGGGGTCCGTAAGCAATGCGGCAAGATTATTAAATGTTTCCCAACCTGCTGTAAGCAAGACATTGCAGCGGGCAGAAGATCAGCTTGGTTTTCTGTTGTTCAAGCGGGTTAAAGGAAAATTGATTGCAACTGATGAAGCACATGTTCTTTTCGGCGAAGTGAGTAATGTCTATCAACAGATTTTGTCACTCCAGAAAAAGGCCCGAAATCTGAAGGCTGGCAACGCGGGTCACATACGCCTTTCAGTAATGCCATCTTTGGGACTTAATGTTCTGCCCCTTGCCATAGCCCGTTTTCTGGCAGATAACCCGGATGTAACCTTTGATATCCAGACACGACATTATGAGGATATGATACGTTCGCTCTATGAGCATGAGATAGATGTCGGTCTGGCCTTCAGCCCATCGAGCCATGTGGGACTTTCTTCCTATAGTTTTGGGGAGGGTGAATTTGTCTGCGTTTATAAGCAGGGTGACCTTGATGATGGTGATGACCGTGTGGATTTGAAAGACCTTGACGGCAAAAATATCATCAGCATCAAAGATAGCGGACCCTTGTCGGATATTTTGTTCAAGAGGATTTTGCAAACGGGGGTAAATACGACCTCTATGATCTCGGTCCAAACCTATTATATTGCCAAAAATCTTGTGGGTTACGGAATGGGCATGGCAATCGTTGATCAGTTAACGGCAATGGCCGAAGGACCGGGGGAGACCCTCTATAAAGGTTTTACGACACCTATCACATACTCCGTTACCGGTCTGTATGCAGAAAATCATCCTTTATCGAATGTTTGCCGTAATTTTCTGGAATGTTTCAAGACAGTATATGAGGAATTCTTTCAAGTCAGCGACTGACCTATAACCTTAGATTATAAGGGCAGAATAAGTTGGAATTGTTAATTATATTCAAATCAGTCTACAGTTTGCGGGGTCTTTGTAGAAAGTGACTATCAATGAATGCGATAAGAATATTATTTTTACTCCTTTGGGTTGGTATGGTTCCTGCTGTTGCAGATGGACAGTTATCGGGAAATATTTTGGATGAACATGGCAATTCAGTTAAAGGTTTCACCATAAATGTGAATGATAATAAAAGTTTCGAGGGCAAGGACGGCGTTTTTTCAGTTCATATTGAATATGGTGACATGGTTACCATTGAAGTTGCCGCTACGGACTATTACACCATCAGGCATACTTTCGCGACGAATGAACTTAACGGCGGAATTAAAGGCGAAAACATCATTCCGCCGATTACCCTCGTTGCTAAAAAAGAAGGGCGCGTGATGCTGGCTTTTGGCGGCGATGTTATGATGGCCCGTCGCTATAAGAAACCCCGCGCGGGAGAGCCTGTTCTTATTCGGGACGGGTATAAGGCCCATGATACAAAAGAAATTGTCAAACATATCAAACCGTATTTTGAGCTGGCAGACTTTGGGTCCGTCAATCTGGAAACACAGGTTATGGCCAGAAGACCAACGGGATCGTCTTCCAAATCCATAACATTCTTTTCCCCGCCGGAAACCGTGAATGCGTTGGTTTGGGCCGGGATTGATTATGTGACATTGGGCAATAATCATACTTATGATAATCTGAAAGAGGGCTTGGTTTCCACGCTTGATATTTTGGCAAAGAGCCCTTTGGGTTTTTCAGGGGCAGGCTTGAATGAAGAACAGGCCTTGCAGGCATACCGAACTTCAATCTCCGGCGTGCCCTACAGTTTTCTGGGTTATGTTGGCTGGAAGGGGAGCAGCAGGCCTCATCAGGCCGCAGAAGGAAGGGGCAAGGGTGGTGCCGCTTTGGGTACTATGGAAAATATAACCGCAACGGTTGATCGTGAAGCAGAGTTGGGCCAAATAACTGTCGTACAGTATCACGGCAGTCTGGAATATTCGGAAGAGCCAACGCTGGTTACGGAACAGAAATTAAAATCTGCCATTGACAGGGGGGCCGATATTGCCATTGCCCATCACCCCCATGTGGTTCAGGGCTTTGAAATATATAAAGACCGGCTGATTGCCTATTCTCTGGGGAATTTTATTTTTGACCAATATTATTATGCCCCGCAATTTTCTTATATGCTTTATGTCTGGATGGATGGCGAAAAATTTCACCGGGCTGAAGTAGTGCCACTTTATATCAAGGGTTACAAGCCAACCCCTGCTGTGGGGATTATTCGAAATGCAGTACTGAAACGGGTGGCCGCCCTGTCCGCCCGGCGAAATATATCCCTTGGCTTTAGTGGAGGACATGGTGTCATCACTGGCAAACCCCCTGTGGTTGCACAAAAGATCAGATCGACAGTTACCCTGAAAGATGACCGGATATTAAGTCTTGATCATTGTGAGCTGTCACAATAYGTCACGGGGCTATATTCGACAAACGGGGATATCCAATATCGTTTGGGCCAGGAGCTGCTTCGGCGTGGTGATTTCGAGGGCTATGAGAGTTTTGCGGCTGAGGAAAGGGGTTGGCTGCCGCAAAATGATAGCTCTGGCGCTGAAATTTTTCAGGGTCGGAAAGTCTTTAAAGTAACGGCGGATGCCGGACAGAAAAATTCCACCTTCGGGATGAAGGTTTTTACCCGGGTGTATAAGGCTGGCAACCCGATGACTTTTGCCGGTCAGGTTTTCGGGATGGCAGATATGAGGCTTGATTTTTATCTTCAGACGCGGCCCAAACGCTGGGGCTTGAAGAAATCATTGGAAAAGGGTCCAAAACAACATATTGGATCGGTTTCTGTTTCCAGGGGAGACTGGCATGATTTTGCCCTTGAATTTAACACGCCGCGTGTTGGCGTTCATAGTTTCCGTATTCTGGTCGAAGCGTCCGAGAAGGACGGGCAGCAGGTGGCCTCTCTGTATTATGACGATGTGGCGCTGATCGAGTGGCAGACCGCTTATCAGAACAGCAGCACCGCACAGCAATTATCATCGCCAAACCGGATAACGCATATTGGCATCCGGGGCACAGGAAAGTTACCAGACAAGCTGGAGATTTTGCTCTCGGACCACGCAGGTACCAACAACAACTGTCATATGGAATAGACTTTTCAGGAAAGTAATTATGGAAATTTTGCCACCCTATCTGTTGTTTCTCGGGAATAGCAAAGACCCCCTCAGTGTGAAGACATCAAGAGGTATTGCCCAATGGCGTCCGGAAAAATGCATTGGCCAGATCAGTATGCCGGGCAGTGAAGTCACCCTTGGTCTGCCGGAGATTGATTTTGARRMWKCGGYRGAWAARGGGGCWAAAACCTTYATTCTKGGTCTTGCCAAYAGYGGYGGYGTSATYGCGCCCGAGTGGATTCCCTATCTGCGTCAGGCTTTGGAACATGGCATGGATATCGCCAGTGGACTGCATAGAAAAGTTGCCGATATTTCCGAAATCAAGCAGTTAGCGGACAATCTTGGGCGGCAGATTTTTGATGTGCGTCATCCAACGGTTGACCTGTCTGTGGGCAGCGGGAAAAAGCGTAGCGGCAAAAGAATTCTCGCGGTTGGCACGGATTGTTCCGTGGGGAAAATGTATACGACATTGGCCCTTGAGAGGGAAATGAAAGCTCAGGGCTTAAATGTGAATTTCCGTGCTACGGGCCAGACCGGCATATTG
>NVTJ01000111.1 GCA_002401545.1 Alphaproteobacteria bacterium | reverse complement strand
ACGGTCGGCTTCGGCCCGGAAATCATTGGCCGGCATATCATAGCCCGCCCGCCACATATAACCCACATCGCTATAACCAAGCTCATTCGCGCCCTTGTTGGCAATCTCCACCATGCGGGCATATTTAGCCTTCATGGCCGGTGATATGGTGCGCCATGCCTGCCAGGCTTTGAGCAATTCCGCAGGGTCGCTGGACGTGGCCATCACCCTGGATAATTCCCCAAGATTGCGACCGTGCGGGCCTTTACCGGTGGCATACATGCTGTCAAGGTCGGCGGCAATTGTTGCCAGTTCCTTGTTTTCCGCCGCATTGCTCGGCGCGGGCAGGGTAATGCCCAGCTTGATCATTTCCATTTTGCGGCGTAGCGTCGGGTCCAGTTCAAGGTCGTTAAACTGTTTGGCCTCGTTGGCATATTTCACCGCCAGAGCTGTCATATCCGCCGACACTTTGGCCACAACCGCATTGGTATCGACGGTCATGAAATTGGCCTGTATCCAAAAGGCCCGGGCGGCAAATTCACTCTTTTCCGCGAAATCCGCCTCAACCGCCGCCACGAAATCCCTGGCATCTTCTGCGGTTGATGTTTTATCTGCTTCGACACTGCATCCGGCAAGCATCACGGTGATCACCAGTAAACTTGTTTTTCCCATCATAATATATCCTCGGTTTTATTTTTTTCCCTTTGCGATATAATCCGTCACTTGCTCTTCCAGTATATCCAGCGGCATGGCCCCGTTGGTCAGCATGACATCATGGAAGGCACGAAGATCAAAATTCTCGCCGAGAGCGGCTTTCGCCGTTTCCCGCAGCTCAAGAATTTTCAGCATCCCCACCTTATAGGCCAATGCCTGAGCCGGCCAAACCATATATCGCTCAATCTCCGCCACCACGTCTGACATGGCATAGCCGGTATTACGCGCCATATAATCAATGGCTTCTTCCCGGGTCCAGCGTTTATAATGCAGCCCGGTATCCACCACCAGACGCACGGCGCGGAACAGTTCTGCCTGAAGACGGCCAATGTCATCAAAACTGTCCTCCTGCAGACCCAGTTCCTTGGCGAGCCGTTCCGAATAAAGCGCCCAGCCTTCGGTATAGGCGGTATAGAAGCTGAATTTACGGAACATGGGCAGGTCTTTCAACTCCTGGGCGATGGCAATCTGGAAATGATGTCCGGGCACGGCTTCATGATAAGCCAGCGTCCGCATACCATATTTGGGCGTTGCCTTGATATCATAGAGATTTGCCCAGAAAATGCCGGGGCGCGAGCCATCCAGCGCTGGACCGGAATAATAGGCCCCGGGGGCGGATTTTTCCGAAAATTCCGGCACCCGCCGCACCTCGACACCCATTTCCGGCACCACATTAAATACATCCGCGACCCGCGCATTCACTTCTTCAATGATCGTGGCATAATCTTTCAATATTTGGGCGCGACCCTCGTCATCATCACTATAATAGAAGCTGTCATCTTCAGCCATTTCCTGTATCAAAACCTCAAAGCCCCTGGCAAGGTCATAGCCTTCTTTGCCCAGAATTGTCATAATCTCGCCCTGTATGCGCGCCACTTCGGACAGGCCCAGATCATGGATCTCCGCCGCCGTCATATTGGTCGTGGTGCTGGCGCGGATTTTTGCCTGATAATAATTATCGCCGTCCGGCAGCTTCCAGACACCGGCATCCTCACTGGCAATTTTTTCCTGTTCCACCAGAAAAGCAATGGCCTTGTCATAGGCGGGATAAACCGTCTGGCTTATGGCCTGTTCTGCCTGATCATAAAGACCTGTCCTGACCTGATCCTCAATCGCCTTCAGGCCGGCAACTTTTTTGGCGAAGCTTTTAAAGAGAATATTGTCACGCACGTCCTGTGCGGTGAAGGCTTTATTGGCCTCGATAACTTTACCCAGCAGGGATTTGGGCAGGATAATGCCCTTCTCCTGTTGTATCTTCAATCGGCTCAGAACATCGTCAAACTGTTGCTTCACCCCCTGAAGCCGGGCAATATAATCCTCAGCATCCGCCACCGAATTGATCTGGTGATAGCCGTTCATAAACAGCGGGTAATCATTCATCAGACCGTCAAGCTGGGTTATGCTGTAGCCATGAAAGCGATATTTTTCCAGAGCAAAATCATTTTCCATCTGCCAGTTCATCAACCGGGCAGACAGGCGTTCGCCCCCGTCCAGCGTATTGACATCATATCCCTTAAGAAGATCATAATTATGATGGTCCCGCGCCATGTTTTTTTCTTCATGGGCCAGCGACAGATCATCAAGTTTATTATGACGCCACGGCTTGCCCTGTTGCTCCATAAAGCGGGTATAGGTCAAGCTTTCCGGCGAATCCATCAGGCTTTCTTCAAAGACCTGCTGAAAAAAATCATTGATTTTAACCGGTGGTTTATCCTCGGTACAGGCGGTCAGACCGATCATGACAATGGTCATAAAACCGATGATAATTTTATTTTTGCTACGCGCGTGACAAGACATTTCGGGACTCCATTTTTTATAATGGAAATGACGTTAACAAATATACGGGAATTGTCATGCCTAAAATACACCGGACATATAAATAAAGAGGCAGATGCGAAATACCTGCCTCTTTATGAAATTATCTTCTGATCAATAGCTGATATTCAGAATATTCGATTACCCCTTTTTCAGATAATCATGACACAGCTTTTCCGCAATCTGAATCGCATTGAGTGCCGCCCCTTTAAGGAGGTTATCGGACACGCACCACAGGTTAATGCCATTTTTCACCGTCACATCGCGGCGGATGCGGCTGATATAGGTGGCGAATTCGCCGACACAATCGATGGGGGTGATATAGCCGCCGTCTTCGCGCCTGTCGATAACCAGTATTCCCGGTGCGGCGCGCAGGATTTCAAATACCTGTTCCTCATCCACCGGATTCTCAAATTCGATATTAAGGGATTCCGAATGACCGAGAAAAACCGGAACCCGTACACATGTGGCGGTTACCCGAATATCCGGGTCGAGGATTTTCGCAGTTTCGGCCACCATTTTCCATTCTTCTTTTGTATCGCCGCTGTCCATGAAGACATCAATATGCGGGATCACATTGAAAGCAATCTGTTTGGGATAGACCACAGCGGCCACCGGATCATTGACAATAATCGCCCGCGTCTGGGTCCACAGCTCATCCATGGCCGCCTTGCCGCTGCCGGAAACGGACTGATAAGTTGAAACCACGACCCGCTTGATTTTGGCATAATCATGCAGAGGCTTCAGGGCCACCATCATCTGCGCGGTGGAACAGTTGGGATTGGCGATGATATTCTTTTTGGTATAGCCCGCAATGGCCGCGCCATTCACCTCTGGTACAATCAGCGGCACTTGTGGGTCCATGCGAAAATGGGAACTGTTATCAATCACAACGCAGCCAGTCGCGCCGATTTTCTCGCCCCATTTTTTTGAAATGGCACCGCCGGCCGATATCAGGGCAATATCGGTACCGGTAAAATCATAATCATCGAGGCATTTCACTTTCAGGGTCCGTTCGCCAAAAGTAACCTCCTGCCCCAGAGAGCGCCGCGAGGCCAAAGGCACCACTTCGGAGACCGGAAACTGACGTTCGGCCAATATATTCAACATTTCCCGGCCAACATTACCGGTGGCGCCGACAACGGCGACTTTATACGACATGGTAAAACTCCAAAATCATTATTTATTCAGGCTGTCCAAAGCCCCTATTATACTGTCCCCCATGACGGCGGTGGAAACTTGTTCTCTGCCCGGCTGCATAATGTCCGCCGTGCGCAGACCCGCCGCCAGAACCTTTTGCACCGCATCTTCAATCAACCGGGCTTCGGTGGCACAGTCAAAGCTATAGCGCAGGGCCATGGCGAGGCTGAGAATTGTCGCAATCGGATTGGCAATGCCCCGTCCGGCAATATCAGGCGCACTGCCATGAACCGGCTCATACATGGCGCATCCGCCTTTGGCCCCCAATGCCGCCGAGGGCAGCATACCCAGCGAACCGGTCAGCATGGCAGCCACATCACTAAGCAGGTCACCAAACAGATTGTCAGTGACGATGACATCAAACTGTTTAGGGGCGCGGACCAGTTGCATGGCGCAACTGTCGGCCAGCATATGATCCAGCTTAATCTCCGGATACTCAGCCGCAATCACCGTCACTTCTTCCCGCCACAGCAGGCCGCTTTCCATCACATTGGCTTTTTCACAGGATGTCACCCGCCCGTCCCGCTTGCCCGCAAGATCAAAGGCCACACGGGCAATACGGTGAATTTCCGATGTGGTATAAACCTGAGTGTTAACCCCCCGGCGTTCGCCATTTTCCAAAGTCTCTATGCCGCGCGGCTCACCAAAATAGACCCCGCCGGTCAATTCCCGGACGATCATGATGTCAAGACCACTGACCAGTTCAGGCTTCAGGCTTGAAGCCTCCACCAGTGCCTCAAAGCATATGGCCGGACGCAGATTGGCAAACAGCTCCAACTCCTTGCGCAGGGTGAGCAGCCCCGCCTCCGGGCGTCTGTCATAATCGACCCCGGCCCATTTTGGCCCGCCAACCGCCCCCAGCAAGACCACATCAACCTGTTTGGCGAGTTCCAGTATTTCAGGGGATAAAGGCATGCCGTGCGCATCATAGGCCGCCCCGCCCACAAGTCCCTCATGAATTTTAAATTTCAAATTCCGTTTTGCCCCAAGCCAGTCAATCACCCGGCGGGCCTCGCCCATGATTTCCGGCCCGATTCCATCCCCCGGCAACATCAAAATTGTATATTCTTTATCCATTATCCGGGTCCCTGAATAACCACGGCTGACTTAATCTCTTTTTGGCTTCATAGGTTCGAATGATATCTTTTTTCGCCAAAGTCAGGCTAATATCATCCAGTCCGCCCAGCAGGCAATGACGACGGTAAGGGTCCACTTCAAAAGACACCGTACCTCCGTCCGGGCCGGAAATCTGCTGTTTTTCCAGATCAACGGTGATGATGGCATTGGCCCCCCGGCCCGCATCATCCAGAAGAAGGTCGATGGTCGCCTGTGGCAGCTTGATGGGCAGAATACCGTTCTTGAAACAATTGCCGTAAAAAATATCGGCAAAACTTGGCGCAATGATGCATTTGATACCAAAATCCTTTAAGGCCCAGGGCGCATGTTCCCGGCTCGACCCGCAGCCAAAATTTTCGCCCGTCACCAGAATTTCCGCCTTGCGGTAAGCAGGCTGATTGAGGACAAAATCCTCCCGCTCCGTGCCATCATCGTGGTAGCGGATAGCGGCAAAGGCATGAATCCCCAACCCTGTGCGCTTGATGGTTTTCAGATACTGCTGCGAAATGATCATATCCGTGTCAATATTGGCCATGGGCAGGGGGGCGGCAATGGCGCTTAATTTGGTGAATTTATCCATGGTCAAGCTCCCTGACATCGGTCAGATGACCGGTTAATGCCGCCGCTGCAGCCATGGCGGGGCTCATCAGGTGAGTACGGCCCTTTGGCCCCTGTCGGCCTTCAAAGTTGCGGTTCGATGTGGAGGCACAGCGTTCGCGCGGCCCCAATTTATCAGCATTCATCGCCAGACACATGGAGCATCCCGGCTCGCGCCACACGAAACCGGCTTCGATCAAAATCAGGTCCAGCCCTTCTTCTTCGGCCTGAAGCTTGACCAGCCCCGATCCCGGCACCACCCATGCGGCCACATGGTCGGAAACCTTACGGCCGTTGACCACTTCGGCCACGGCTCTGATGTCTTCGATCCGGCCATTGGTACAGGAGCCAATGAACACCCGGTCAATGGCAATATCCTGTAATCTGGTGCCCGGTTTCAGGCCCATATAATCCAGCGCCCGGGCAATATTCTCATTGCCGCAGCTATTCGGCACGACCCCTGTGATCGGCAGGACATTTTCCGGGCTGGTGCCCCAGGTAACCTGCGGTGCAATATCTTCAGCTTTCAGAAAAATTTCCTTATCGTAAAACGCACCTTCGTCGGTGGGCAGCGTCTTCCAATAGGCCACCGCCTGTTCGAAAGCGGCCCCCTTTGGCGACTGTGGCCGACCCATGACATAATCATATGTCACCTGATCAGGGGCCACCAGTCCGGAACGCGCCCCGGCTTCGATGGACATATTGCATAAGGTCATGCGGCCTTCCATGGTGAGGGCGCGGATGGCGGAGCCAGTGAATTCAATGACATAGCCCGTGCCGCCGGCGGTGCCGATCTCACCAATGATGGCAAGGGCGATATCCTTGGCGGTAACCCCGGCACCCAGAGTGCCACCCACATCAATGCGCATATTCTTCTGACGCGACAGAATCAATGTCTGTGTGGCCATGACATGCTCGACTTCGGACGTGCCAATGCCAAAGGCCAGCGCCCCGAAAGCCCCATGGGTTGACGTATGACTGTCACCGCAGACAATGGTCATGCCGGGCTGGGTAAAGCCCTGTTCCGGCCCGACGATATGAACGATACCCTGTCGGGGATCCAGCATGGGGATATAGTCAACACCAAATTCCGCGCAGTTTTCTTCCAGAGTATCCAGCTGTATCTGGCTGTCTTCGGAATTTACCGCCGTGGCCCGGTCAGCACTTGTGGGCACATTATGATCCGGCACCGCCAGCATGGCTTCGGGATGAGCCAGCGCACGTCCGGCCACCGCCAATCCCTCAAAGGCCTGGGGGCTGGTGACCTCATGAATGATATGCCGGTCGATATAAATCAGGCAGTTACCGTCATCCTGCTGTTCAACGATGTGGCTATGCCATAATTTGTCATAAAGGGTTTTGGCCATAATATATCCATAATAAAAAAGGGGCTCGCTTATAAGTCGAACCCCTTGATTTTTTTGGGCTCTGATGTTTAAGCCCTGATTTTCTTAAAAATTTAAGTCAATCAAGCTTCCTTAGAGGTGGTAATGGCCTCTGTCTTTTTAGGAGCTGATTTTTTCATCCAGTCTTTTCTTTCCGCAATACGGGCTTTCTTGCCGCGCAGAGGCCGCAGATAATAGAGTTTAGCACGCCTTACTTTACCACGGCGAATAACCTCGATACTATCCACATTGGGCGAATAGAGCGGGAAGATACGCTCAACCCCTTCACCGTAAGAGATTTTACGCACCGTGAAGGATGAATTAAGCGCCCGGTTTGAGCGGGCAATACAAACCCCTTCATAGGCCTGAATACGCTCACGCGCACCTTCAATGACTTTCACATTAACCCGCAAAGTATCACCGGCGGCAAACTCAGGTATTTCCTTACCTTCTGTGAGCTTGGCAATCTGCTCTTTTTCAAATTTTTCAATAATATTCATAATAGTCTCTCTTTTCGCTGACCCGCTTATATAGCAAGGATCTTTAAATTCCAACATCTTTATTTCGCATCATTTCTGATGGCAAATATACTTTTTCCAAAGGTCTGGCCGTCTTTCCTCAG
>NVTJ01000110.1 GCA_002401545.1 Alphaproteobacteria bacterium | reverse complement strand
AGATCGCGGCGCTAAAAGCTGAGCGCGATGAACACAGCCAGTATCGCCAGCCAGCCATAATAACGCCATTTGGGCGAAATGCCTTCGGTTTCAGATAGCCTGTCCATGGTACGGACAACCCCCATCTTGCCCCGACGGCCAATGGTGAATTCTGCAATCAGGGCCGGCAGAGCAATGCACATCAGGGCAAAGACATAAACCATGATAAAGGCACCGCCGCCATTTTCCCCGGCTACGTAGGTGAATTTCCAGATATTGGAAATCCCCACGGCACTGCCAATGGCCGCTGCCAGAAAATATAATTTAGATGACCATACACGCTGTTGCATAACGTCCCCTGCCTTTAAAGATTACATTCTTATACTGAAATTTAACAGAAAACTTCTGGGTTTGTTAATAATAAATCCATCGGGGGTAACACCCGATACAATTCGGAAAACATCGGTCACCGTGTCATCATCGAAAATATTCTGAACATTCAGGAACACGGACCAGTTATCTTTCTCCACACCAAAGCGCACATTGGCCAGCGTATAATCTTCCAGCTCAATGAACTGCGGATTATCCGGACGTAATTCAGTATTTCGGCTATTGACATAATTCAAATCTGCTCCGATGACCGCATTCATGTCACCCATACCCAAAGGCCAGCTATATTCAGCCGTGGCGGAAAAAGTAAAATCCGGGATATAGGGAATGGCATCACCGTCCTGTCCGGAAGAAGCGATGGGATTATCCTGATTGAGTTTCGCGTCTGAGATATTGGCGGTAATGCCAATCTCCAACCGTTCAGCAGGATAGGCATAAAGCTCTATTTCCAGTCCTTTTACCGTGGCCCCGCCGCCATTGCCGCGAAACGGGAATTGCAACTGCCCGTCTGTGGCCTGATCCTGCAGCTGAATATCGCTCCAGGCAATCCAGTAGGCTGCCAGATTGGCAGTCAGCTTGCCGTCCAGCAGCTTTGACTTCACACCCACCTCATAATTGATGACGGAATCAGAATTAAAGCCTTCGGGAATAACCACATTGGCAATAGCCGCCGCCGTCTGGTCATTTGCCCCGCCGGAACGGAAGCCTTCGGCCACCTGCGCATAGAAATTGACATTTTCCGTTGCTTTGAAAGCCAGATTGCCCTTGAAAATAATACCATCATCATTGGCGGTGAGCCCCGGCCCGACCCCACCACCGGGACCACCACCAAACCCGGTAACCGATGTGGCGACTTCGTTAAGTTCAAAATCATAATAGCGCAAACCACCTGTCAGGGTCAGGCGGTCGGTAATATCAAAGCTCACTTCCCCGAAAAAAGCCAATTCGTCCAGATTGGTATGCACGACACGGTCCAGCAAAGAATTTTCCGGCGTGGCGAAAAAGCCATCATCAGTGGCATCCACGATAGCACTCCTGAAATCCCTTTCCTCATTCTGTATGAAGGCACCGGCCAGAATCTGCAACGGGCCGTCATAATCAGAGGCATATCGAATTTCATAGCTAAATACTTCGCGGGATTTGGGCTGTGTGATCAGACTGCGGCCCGCACCCTCGGAATCCAGTCCCAGAAAGGCCTCGATCACCAGCGAAGAATCCCGGCTGAAAACCGTATCACGCTTGAACAGGGAGGCAGTGCCAGTAATGGTGCCACTCTCCATCCGGTATTCCAGCGTTGCATTATAGATTTCTGTCTCATCCTCGAAACCGGCGCGGGTCAGGTCTGCCTGAAAAAGCTGACCATTCTGTGATATGGGATTGCCTTTGCCATCCACCAGATTGAAAAAATTAGGCCCATTCGTCTCCATATCCTGATACATGGCCATGGCAGTCAGTGTCAGATTTTCAGAAGCGTTCACCTGTAGCGAAATTCGGGCGGCAAAGGTTTCTTCATTATTGACCCCTTCGGCCTGAATATTATCAATATAACCCTTTTCATCAAGGTAAAATCCCGCCACACGGACGGCGACTTTATTCTCTACCAGCGGGACACTTACCGCAGCCTCCGTACTCCAGCCAAGAGAAGCCCCTTCGGTTTTTCTCAGACTGACCGAGCCATTGGCCTCAATTTCTTCCATATTGGGTTTCTTTGTGATGTAACGAATGGTTCCCGACAACGAACTGGAGCCAAAAGTGGTCCCCTGCGGCCCTTTCAGAACTTCCACCCGGTCAATATCAAATATCTTGATATCCGGCTGACGCCCGCCGCCATCCTGGGCATTCTCGCCGGTGATAATCACTTCATCCAGATAAAGACCAACCGTCCCTGCTCCGGCGGAATTAACCCCGCGAATGATATAACGCTTGTCGCCCGGTCCCTGATCAAAAACGGCCAGACCCGGAATTTGCCGGAAAAAATCATCAAAATCCACAGCCCCTCTCTTGGCCAGATCATCACCACTTATGGCCTGCACCGCAAAGGGAACGTCATGTAACCGCAAACCGCCACGCTTGGTGGCCGTGACAACGATTTCTTCAAATAGGGGTTTTTCTTCAGCGACAGAAGACGTGATCCCGCTTGAAAGAATGAATGGTATAATGCTGACCAACCCAAACGCGGCTTTATGCCCGGTCATAATATTTTTTATATTTTTCATTGGTTTCCTCTGCTTTCCACATAAAATCATCTGATAAATGCCTGTTCGAGAGGAAATGTTAGGATGTTCACCTATTTTGTTGCAATAACAATTAATAAGGATAATCGTTGCTTAAAACGCAACATTAATTTCAATGTCACACTAATTCATGATTGAAATAAGACTGGAGATATTTCATGAATTCCTGGGCAGATACCGGTAATAATCGTCCGAGTCGGGTGACAATTCCCGCCGACGTACTGGACAGGCTTTTACTCTTTATGGGAATAGATACCAATTGACCGGCCTTTAATTCCCTGAGAATAGCAATATCCGGCAGGACCGTCACCCCCTCCGGCGACATGGCCATATTTTTGAGGATCAACATGGAATTTGACGTCAACACCGGGTTCAGAATAACTCTTTCATTATGGGCCGCCTGATCCATAACCTCCCGTATTCTGAAGTTTTTCTGGGGCAAGGCACATTTCGCACCGCTTAAATCTTTCAAGCTGATATTTTTTTTATCCGCCAGAGGATTTGTCGCCGCCATGACCGCTTTCAAAGGCAAGCTATACATTTGTTGCACGGAAATTCGCGGCAAGGGCGGGCAATTGAACACCATGCCAATATGGGCTTCATCCTCCTCCACCAATGTTAAAACCTGATTGGTGCCCGCCACACGGACTTCCAGATGTATTTCAGGATATTTAATCATGAAAGCCTGCATGGCATCCGACAGTAAATCACTGACGAAACCCTCGCCAATGGCAATCTTTACGGTTCCCCGCTTTAATCCCCGAACATCATTCAGGTGAGACGCCAGCGTTTCCTTATGGGTAAGGTCTTCCCGGTAATATTTTACAGCCAATTCTCCGGCTTCGGTCAACCTGGCCTTGCCACGTCCCCGCTCCAGAACCTCAACGCCAAGCTCCCCTTCCAGAATGGCAATCTGCCGACTGACAGAGGACGGGGCAACATTCATCTTTTCGCTGGCTGCCCGCATGGAGCCGCACTTGATCACTTCATAGAGATAACGCAGGCGGGAAATATTAAAATTCATCTCATTTCATTTCTGGTTAAACTTGACATTGTTGCGTTAAAAGCAACATAATTTTTTATTCATTGTAATTGGAGAAACGAAGTTAGACCAGTAAAAATTAAAAAAAGCACAAATCGTCATTTCCTTTATGAGACGATTACATACTGATATAACGACATGAATAACATGGAGAGTTCGTGGAATGGACAGGAACGATATTGACTGGCGCGGCTATATTCCGGCCATAACAACGCCATTCAATAATCAGGGTGATCTGGATACAAAAATGCTGACAAGCCTTCTGGAATGGTTACATCAGGAAGGTATGCATGGCATTGTTGTCGCGGGAACAACCGGAGAATGGTTCTCCATGGATTTCGAAGAAAAAGCCCTGCTCTATAAAACAACCAGTGATGTTCTTTGCGGCAAAATGACGCTGGTGGCTGGCTGCAATGCCTTCACGGCCAGGGATGTCATTGCGCTGGCCCAGGTTGCCCACTCGTGCAAATTCGACGGCATTCTTGTGACACCGCCGCCCTATGTCAAACCCTCTGAGCGCGAGATATTTACTTTTTATCAGGAAATAAATGATGCGGTAAATATTCCTGTCTGTATCTATAACTGGCCACCCGGAACCGGTATTGACATGCCATTACCCCTTCTGGAGCGGATCTGTGGACTGAAGAATGTGGTCGCTTTGAAAAATTCTACCGGCGACAGCAATAAATTTCTTAAGGATGCCGAAGCACTGCATAAAAAAGTACGGGTTTTTGGCGCGCCAATGAATGACTATGGCATAAAATTAATCCAGGAGAAAAAATCCGATGGGTTAATGGGCGCCGGGGCAGTTCTGGGTCATTACCAGTCCGCATTTTTTGATGAACTGTGGCAGGGTAACATCACAAAATCTCTGGAATACGGGGCGATGGACTGCCGGATCATGGATGACTGGTTTGACGTCCATTATGTGGCTAAATTCGGCTCGGCGCAGGCCATTATGAAGACGGCCCTTAATTTGCAGGGTCTTCCTGGCGGCGTTCCCCGCCGTCCCATATTGCCGCTGCTGGATGAGGAAACGGCCATTATCCGCAACTCTCTTGAGGGACTGGGCATATTATAGACCTGTTTCCTGAAAAATTTTCAGCTATAGTCGGATATTATGAGGAAATATGATGTTCTGGTTATCGGTGGCGGGCTTGTCGGTTGTGCCAGCGCCTTTTATCTGGCGCGGCGCGGTGCCAATGTCCTGCTGGCCGAAAAAAATGATATTAACAGCCTTGCCTCCGGTCAGAATGCCGGTTCGCTGCATTTCCAGCTCGAACATCGCCTGATCCAACAGGGCGATGCCCTTGCGGAACAATTTTCCCGGATCATTGCCCTCAACCGCATGGCAGTTGAACAATGGACCGGTCTGGAAGCAGAACTTGGCGAGCCTGTGGGGCTGGCCATGAAGGGCGGCTTTATGGTGGCCATGACCAGCGACGAGGTTGCTCTGTTAAAAAATAAACACAGCCTCGAACAAAGCTGCGGCATGGATACCCAACTGCTCACCGCAGAGGAAACCCTGCAAATTGCCCCCTATCTGAACAAGAAAATACTGGCCGCAGCCTATTTGCCACAGGAAGGACATGCCAACCCCCGTCTTGTCACCCCTGCCTATGCCCGGGCCGCCGCAAAGCAGGGTGTCACATTGCAAAGCCATTGCGAAGTCACATATATCAGCCGCAACCGGAAGGGATGGCAGGTCAGGCTGGGTACGGGGGAGAAAGAAGAAATTGAGGTTGATATGATCCTGAATGCTGCCGGGGCATGGGCCGGACAGAGCGCCTTGCTGGCGGGTATCCACCTGCCTGTTCTGCCCCTTGCCCTGATGATGAGTGTCACCGAAGCAACGCCCCCTTTTCTGCCTCATCTTTTGCAACGCGCCGGAGCCGAACTGTCCCTGAAACAGGTCAATGCCGGAAATATCCTGATCGGCGGCGGCTGGGCGGCGCGGTTCAAATATAACCACGGCCAACCCGACCTTGCCCGGCGCCCCGCCATCATCATGGAAAATGTAGTTCAGAATCTGATCCTGGCGGCGGAACTGGTGCCAGAGGTCGCCCGCCTTCACCTGCTGCGCTGCTGGACAGGTATTGTGGGCGTCATTGATGATCAACTGCCGCTTCTGGGTGAAGTTCCGGGCTTTCCCGGCTATTATGTTGCCACTGGCGGTTCCGGTTTTACCCTCGGTCCGCTTTACGCCAGGCTGATCAGCGAATTGATGACAACGGGCGGCACAAGTCATGATATTTCCCCCTATAATCCGGGCCGGTTCGGACAACACAACAGCTCTGTGGCAAAGGCATAACCCGATGGCAAAACGAATTACCCGTCATACCTCACGCTCCGCGCCGCTTTTGCTAACCTTGAATGGCCGGGAAATCAGCGCCTTTGAAGGCGAAACCCTGGCCACGGTCATCCTGTTATCCGGCGACCCCGCCTGCAAGAGTGACAAGGCCGGAAAACCCCGTGGCCCCTTTTGCAATATGGGAGTGTGTTATGATTGCCTCGTCACCGTGACTGACCCGGATTTTCCGGGACAAAGAACAAAACTTCGCGCCTGCATGACCCGCGTAAAAGCAGGAATGCGCGTCCATACCATAGGGGGCAAGAGCCTATGACAGACAGTATATATGATGTTGCGATCATAGGGGCCGGGCCAGCGGGTCTTGCGGCGGCGGAACAAATCCTGAAACACGGCGGACGGGTTGTCGTCCTTGATGAACAGGCCCGCGCCGGTGGCCAGATCATGCGCCAGCCGCCGAAAAAATTCACTGTCAGGGACTGGCTGAAAGGTGATATTTATAATGACCTTAAGGATTTACTGCAGCGCATGGCGGATCATCCCAAAGTCATCTGGCATATGTCAACGACGGTTTCCGGGGTTATCCCGCTGACCGACGGTTTTCAGCTATGGCTTCATGATATGAGTGGCCTGAGCAGCCTCACGGCAAAAAAAATCATCATATGTTCCGGCTGTACTGAACGCCCGCTGGCCTTTCCCGGAGCCACTACACCGGGCGTCATGGGAGCGGGTGCAATCCAGACTTTCCTGAAAAGCCAGCAAATCCTCACCGGGGAGAATTTTGTCTTTGCCGGAACCCATCCGCTGCAACTGATTGTCGCGGAGCAGATTATGGCCGCTGGCGGCAAGGTCGCAGCCGTTGCCTTTGCCCAGCCCCTGTTCCGTGGTCTCTCCCTGTTAAAACAGCCGCATTCCCTGTTGAGCCACTGGCAGGTTTTTGCGGCGGCGGCAAAAAGCCTCATACGCCTGAAACGGGCGGGCGTCGCCCTTCTTTTTGGCTATGCCATCAAGGAAGCCAGCGGCGGTGACAGCCTGAAAACAGTCACCCTGCAGCCCGTGACCGCTGCGGGAAAAGCCACACAGAACCGGCCTCTGCGCCAATATGAAGTGGATAGTCTGGGGCTGTGTTACGGGTTTCAGGCGGCGTCCGAACTGGCCCGGCAGGCCGGGGCAGAGGCCCACTGGTCCGAGGGGCGGGGCGGCTGGCTCATCACCCATTCAGAATGGATGGAAAGCAGCCGTGCGGGGCTATATGTCGCCGGTGAACTAACCGGGATGGCGGGCGGTGACGCCAGCCGGGAAGAGGGCCATATTGCCGGTATAGGATGCGCTCTGGCTCTGGGGCTTGTTTCCCGCCATGATGGCCATAAGGAAACGAAAGCAGCCCGCAAGAGGCTCAGGAAACATAACCGTTTTGCCAGAATTTTATGCCAGATCTCGCAAGTATCCGACCATCTCCCTGATACGGTAATGACCGATGACAGCCTGCTCTGTCGTTGTGAGAATGTAACTTGTGGCACACTAAAGAATGCGCTGGAAGATAATCCTCACCTTCTGAGCGCCAACAGCGTCAAACTCCTGACCCGGACTGGTATGGGTCTGTGTCAGGGCCGTCTGTGTTATGCCAATACGGCGGCCCTCATTACCCGCAGCCGCCAGTGCCCCGTG
>NVTJ01000109.1 GCA_002401545.1 Alphaproteobacteria bacterium | reverse complement strand
TGTATTGCCTTGGAGGATGTCATGCATTCGACGTGCCGATTGTCCGGCAAAAATATGCAAGTGGTCAAAAATATTGAAAAAATGTCAGAGGGTAAATTTGTCTTGGTGCGAAACATATCTTGGTCTGAAACCAAAGTAAGTCTTTGCATAGATACGACTGCCAAATTTTATGTTGTCGCAAAATTTGTTGGCAATAAGTTTTCCGTATTGATTGATCGCTTACCCTCTGAGCGTAAGCCGTGGCATAGTGAACATCGATCCATGGCGCTATTTATGGCGGTAGCTTTGGTTATCACACCAATACCAAAATAATTTTTTATGAGTATGTTGCTAAATCCAGCGCCTAAAACCCACCTAATCCACCCCATCGATAAATGTCTCAACGAATGATTTTATTTTGCCAATGATCCGTTCGGATATGGTGGAGCGCTCTTTTAAGCCCGGGCGTTTTTCCATGATGTTGATGACGTCGTCACGCATGGGTGTTTTCTCGGTAAACAGATAGTCATCAATGATTTTTTGCAGACCATCCCGGTCAAGCCTCTCTTCATCGCCCAGAGCTTTTACGGCTTTGGCTTTTTCCTCGCTCCAGTACGTTTCAAATTCTTCGCTGATATTTCCATTGGGTGATAGTTCCGCAAAATGCTCGGCAATGAAGCGTTCGATCAACTCTTTCTTGCTGCGAAGCTGGGCCTCGGTATCCAGCATGTTCATAATCGTTTTTTGAGTTTTGGCCTGTTCTTCCGGGCTGGCATTTCGCATGTTTTCGAGCAAGCCGATGATATAACTAACATTGATGGTGTCGCGACGGATCAACTCCAGCTCAAAATCAATGTCATCAAGGATCGAGACTTTTTCCTTCTCGTTGTTGCCCTTCACTTTCTCATAGAGATCAAGGTATTTGCTCTTAAAATCAGCGAATAATTGCTCATCCATCGGCAGATGATCAAAGCTAAACTCGGTGAAACAATCCAGCACGTTTTTTAGGCGGATCAGCTCACGAAAGGCCTGAATGAATTTTGCCTCGTCCTCTTCGGTCAGAAGGTCATCAACACTCTCAACTGTAGGCGTAATTACCTCCAGCGCTTTTACGGCTTCGCCAAAACGGGCCACATAGTCTTCATACGGGGCCAAAATAATGTCCTCAATAGCATCCTTGTTGGCGAACAACTCAATGGCCTGATCGGTGGCAGGTTTGAGGTTGCGAAAGCACACCACATTTCCCTGGGCTTTCTTTTGCCCCATGGTGCGGTTGGTTCGCGAATAGGCTTGGATTAGCCCGTGATATTTGAGGTTCTTGTCCACATAAATGGTGTTGAGCGGCTTACTATCAAACCCGGTCAGGAACATATTGACCACGAGCAGGATATCCACTTGGCGATTCTTCACTCGTTTGCCGATGTCTTTGTAGTAGCCATAAAAATTATCGGTCGAGTAATTGCATCCATACATCTGGTTATAATCGTCGATAAACTCGTCCAGTTTTTCACGGCTATGCTTGTTCACTGGCTTTGTGCTGTCGCCATCCACCGGCATATCGGTTTCGATAAATCCGTTTGCATCACTGTCTTCTTCATTGGCAGAGTATGAAAAGATGGTGCCAATTTTGAGATTGTGCTCCCCGGCGATCTTTTTGGCTTTGAACAGCTCGTAATACTTGATCAGGGTTTTGATGTTGGAGACGCAAAAAATGGCCGTAAACTCACGAGTTTTGGTTTTGCGGCTATGGTTGGCAATAATGTAGTTGGTGATCTTTTCCAGCCGCTCCGGGGCTTCCATCACTTCCTTGGTATCAATGGCCTCCACATCGATATCCACCACCTGATCTTTTTGGGTAAAGGTGCGAATATACTCGATGGAAAAGCGCAAGACATTCTGGTCACGAATGGCGTCAGTAATGACATATTTATGCAGGCACTCGCCAAACAAGTCTTTGGTGGTACGCTTGCCCAAGGCATTTTTAGCGGCATTTATGGCAAAGATCGGCGTACCGGTGAATCCAAACATCTGCACATTGGCAAAGAAGGCTTTGATCCGGTTGTGGGTATCGCCAAACTGGCTGCGATGGCATTCGTCAAAGATGAACACCATGCGTTTGCCTTGCAGGTCTGACATATCCCCCAAGTATTTTGGGTTGTGGATCGTGTTGTTCAGCTTTTGCAAGGTGGTAACGATCAGGGGCGTGTCGTCGCCAAACTGTTTGACCAGTGTTTTGGTGTTGTTGGTGGCATCCACACTACCTTCGGAAAAGGCGTTGAACTCTTTGATCGTTTGGTAATCGAGGTCTTTGCGATCTACCACAAATACCACCTTGTGCACCTCTGGGCTTTGGGTCAGAATCTGCGCCGCCTTGAATGAGGTCAGCGTTTTACCCGACCCGGTAGTGTGCCAGATATAGCCGTATTTCTGGCTGTTACGAACCTGATCAACAATCCGTTCAACCGCATAATACTGATAGGGGCGCAGCACCATCAGCATTTTTTCGGACTCGTTCAAAACCACATATTTGGTGATCATTTTGGATAGCTGGCACTTTTCCAAAAATATTTCTGCGAACTGGCTTAACTGCGTGATCTTTTTATTGCCCCGATCCGCCCAGAAAAACGTCTGCTTGAAGTCGCGCTTGCCCACCGGATTGTTGGCGTAGTATTTGGTATTGACGCCGTTAGAGATCACAAAGAGCTGGATATATCCAAACAGACCATACCCTGCCGAAAATGAATGCCGGTGATAGCGATTGGTCTGGTTGAACGCCTCTTTCATCTCCAGCCCACGACGTTTCAATTCGATCTGTACCAAGGGCAGACCATTGACCAGCAGCGTCACGTCATAGCGATTGGTGTATTTGCCTTTCATGGTGACCTGATGGGTCACCTGATACTCATTCTTGCACCACTTGATTTGATTGATCAGCTCCACATAGCCGGTGCTGTCATCATCACGAGTATAGGCAATTTTATCGCGTAGGATTTTCGCCTTGTCAAAAATATTTCCCTTGGCCAGCGCGTTCAGGATTTGCTTGAATTCAGCATCTGACAAGCTGGTCTTGTTGTGTTTTTCGAGCTGGGTTTTTAAGTTTGTCAGCAGAGCCACTTCGTCATCAATCCGCACCTTTTCGAACCCCAGAGTTTGCAGTTGGGCAATCAGGTTGTTTTCTAGGGTTTGTTCGGATTGTGTGGTCATGGGTTTTGTTATCAATTGTTATCAATTTGGTTGACATTTTCCATTGGTTCGATGTATATTATAGGCAATACGACCGTCGCCTCTGCACTTTCCTTCGGGGATTTGTATGCGGCGGTTCTTTTTTTGCAAGTCATTGCCATAGCTCCCATTCTTTCCAGTCGTCCGGCACGCCCATGTTTTCGAGGCTTATCGCCTTATTGCCAGTATTGGGGAAACCATCAACCAGTTCCTTGAAGCGCTGACCCCAACTGGAATCCGGGCAGATCACATCAAGCATTTGTTTCATGATACAGAAATAGAGAAAAGGACGCTCATTTTTGAGGCTTTTCAGCGGTTCCGTGAAACCCTTCATGCTAGCACTATCAACAATATTGCAGTTCCACAATCGGCTGTGGTGCGCCGAAACATTGCGAATATAATTCAAGCTGCGCAACCAGTCTGTGATTGATCTTTCTGAGCCATATTTTCGCGAAATTTCAGTTTTATCCTTGCCCTTCATGCCTTTGTAAAAAAACGACAGGGCACCAAAGTCCCAGACTTCAATGGCAACCCATATGGGCAGCTTTCCATATTTTTCCAGATTATGTCGAACAAATACCGCTTTTGAACGCTTGACCAAAGAGTGATATTTTTCCAGCCAGCCCTCATAGCCAAAATTTCCCGGCTCTTTTACAAAATCTTTATCGAGAAATTTCGACTCATAATGTGCAAAAAGATCACGTCTTCCAAGCAAGTGGGCAATATCCACCTGAACGGATAGTTCTATTCGCTCAAGGGCATCCATGGCCAGAAGCTTTAACCTGCGATCAAAAAGATAAAGAGCAATCACATCCGTAAATGTACTGCCCTTAATAAAAGTGTCAGAGGGTTTGCCATCATCATCAAACTGTCGAAATGGAAACCAATACCCGCTTAGCCGGTAATACCCGACCCGCCGCAGGAAATGCGCAGCTTTGGCTTCGTCATCAATTGTCATGCCGCGATCTTGGAGAATTCCAATCTGCTCATCAACGGATTTCCATGTCTTGGGCGCTCTTGCCATAATTCCCCCTAAACAAACATTTGTTGCAGCAGGCCTTTTTTGAAGGTCTGGGCGTGGTCGAGTTCGGTGGCGATGAGATCGATTTTTTGATCGATGGCAGAGAGGAAATTGGCGATTTTTTGTTGTTCGGTGAGGGAGGGAAGATTCAGGCGAAGCGTTTTCAGCTGAGCGGCATATAAATGAACGACCGATATGCCTTGAGACAACCGGGCAATATCATATTTACGTACGCTGTTCAGATAGTAGGATAAAAAAACTCCGTCGTTTTTTGTCTTTACAATGTTTAGATCGCCACCTAGCGCGATGCCATTTTTCAATACGCAGGAAGCGGTAGCAATGTCGATTTGGGTTTCGCCAGACGCGGGTATGATGATGTCATTGGCTTCGCTGAGCACCAAGTCTTTGGCTGGAACATTTGTTCGAGATTTCACATCTCTAATGGTTTCAGCATAATCGGTATAAAGTTGACCATAACGGATGCACTCAATGGTTCCTTCATTGTCAATATCGTTTTTTGAAATTCCTTTGCCTTTGGTGAAAGCCGCAACCTCCCCCAGCCGTTTCTCCTCCCAATCAGGGAAGTCATTTCCTTGGTTATTTTTGTGCTCCATCAACTTATCCGAAAACCGGTGCCCATCCCGGATCATGTCCGGGACAAGCTTTTTCGGGTTGATGGACGGTTTGAAGCGAAGCTCTTGGGAGAAGAGCTTTTGCATCATGCCTTTTTTATATTGCTCCAGCAGGGATTTTTTCTCTCCCAACTGCCCGATCCGCGCATCCACCGCCGACAAAAACGCCGCGATTTTTTTCTGTTCTGGGAGGGCGGGGATATTGATCCTGTAAGGCCTGAGAAATTCAATGTTGATATTTTTTTGTGCAGCCTCAACAGCAAGATAGTCCATTTTAGGCTGCTCAATCTCCAGAATGTAGTTTAAGAAATAGTTGTTCAGACTCGAAGAGCAAGTAAGGCCAATCAAACTGTCTGGGCAGGCCATATCTCGCTCCAGAACGCCTGCATATCCAATATTTGCCGCAATTGTGATAAGCAACGATCCCTTAGGAAACAATTTACTCACCCCTAAACCAAGATTGTTCAGTGTCTGAGAGTATTCCCAAATTCTTCCTTTGGAATTCACAACATCACTTGTTTGAACAAATGGGATTTCACCGCCGTAAAACTTTGGATCATTTCGGGGCCTTGGACTAAATCGGCCTCGCTCAATTTTGGCCACCTCACCTAGCTTAGTTTCTTGCCACCCCCCTCTAAACTCAGGAAATCGCAGGGCTGGCACGTTTGGGTGTAGTGTGGTGGGCATAGAACTCATGGCTAAAACGGCGCTGGAATGCCCAGCTCCTTACAAAATCCGGCAATGGTCGCATCGGTCTTGACCATATCGCTTTCCAGCGCGTGCAGCGCCCGCGCCACCGCCTCGATATCCACCGGCTCTTCCTCCTCAAACGTGTCCACATAACGCGGGATATTGAGGTTGTAATCGTTCTCGGCAATCTCAGACAGCGGGGCCACATAAGCATATTTGTCGATGGTTTCGCGGTTTGCGTAACTTTCGACAATCTTGGCCACATGCTCGTCGGTTAGCGCGTTTTGATTGCCGACCTTCTCGAACCCGGCGCTGGCATCGATGAACAGGATATTGTCGTCATGCACCCGGCATTTTTTGAACACCAAAATACAGGCCGGAATGCTGGTGCCATAAAACAGATTGGCGGGCAGGCCTATCACCGCATCAAGATAGTTTTGTTCCTTGATGATGTATTTACGAATTTCACCCTCTGCCGCGCCCCGAAACAGCACCCCGTGCGGCAATACCACCGCCATGGTCGCGTTATCGGCCATCTGGTAAATCATGTGCTGGACAAAGGCAAAATCCGCCTTAGATGTAGGCGCGATGCGGCCATACTGGCTAAAGCGGTCATCGGTCTCGTTTAACGGGTTATCCTTGCCCTTCCACTTGGCAGAAAACGGCGGATTGGCGACCACGGCTTCAAAACTTTGGTCCAGATGTTGCGGGTGCTCCAGCGTGTCTTCCTGTTTGATGTCAAAGCGCGAGAAATGCACGTCATGCAAAATCATGTTCATCCGCGCCAGATTATAGGTGGTGCGGTTCAGCTCTTGGCCGAAAAATTCCCCGACTTCTGCCTCTCTGGCGATACGCAGCAAGAGAGAGCCCGAACCACACGCCGGATCATAAGCCGATTTGATGCGTTTCTTGTCCAGCGTGACGATCTTGGCGAGGATTTTGGAGACCTGTTGCGGGGTGTAAAACTCACCAGCCTTTTTGCCCGCCCCAGAAGCAAATTGCGCAATCAGGTATTCATAGGCATCACCCAACACGTCCGCATTGGCATCGGCCAGTTCAAAATCAATTTTGTTCAGGTGCGAGAGCACTTTGGCGATCAAGGTATTGCGCGCCTCGACCGAGCGGCCCAGTTTGGTGCTGTTCAGATCAAGGTCTTCAAAGAGCTGATTAAAATCATCCTCGGACTCCGTGCCCATCGTGCTTTGTTCAATGGCATTCAAAATACCTTGCAGGTCTTCCAGAATGAAATTGCTTTGCCCTTCCACATCAGCATTGCCGCGCTTCGTAATGGCGGCAAACAGCTCTTCGGGTCGCAGAAAATAACCCAGCTTGATCAGCGATTCCTCGCGGATCGCGTCAATATCTGCTTGGTCAGTTACATCTGCGTAGTTTTTGACGATCTCTGTCTCCAGCAGTTTGTTAGCAAACAAATGCTGTTTTTCCGACAAATATTTATAGAAAATAAAGCCCAGAATATAATCACGGAACTCATCCGCCGACATTTTCCCGCGCAGCTCATTGGCGATATTCCAAAGCTGTTGCTCGAGGCGCTTTTTTTGGGCTTCTGTCATGGTTGAAATGTAACCCCCTTAAAGTTACCGGGGTTATTTGATTATACCTCAAATTTCTCCCGTAAGACATCTACAGCTAGATTCGCCTTGCCGCCAACTATAAACGTCCGCGAACAAATAGTCTGGCCTGATATGAATGGATACTGGCTTACCCATCAATTGGTACCCCCTAGGTACCCTATATGAATTTTTACAAAAGTTGCTGTTCTGAAATTTGTGTAACTTATTGTTATTATTGTAATAACTGGTGCACCCGGCGAGATTCGAACTCACGACCTCTGCCTTCGGAGTATTGAGCTGTTTAGAAACATGACGTGGCCTATGAATTTCTCAGAGGCTATTTCTTTGTGTGAGTGCTCACGTGATGCCTTACCAGCGCGTATGGAACAGCCACTAAAATTCAATTCCGTGCTTACTATGTGCTTACTGGCAATGAATCAAAATTTTGCTTGATTTTTTAATTAATTTAAGTTATTGAAATATTAAAGGAAAATGGTGCCACAGGGGAGAGTCGAACTCCCGACCTCGTCATTACCAATGACGCGCTCTACCACTGAGCTACTGCGGCCCTTTTCATGCCAGACAGTC
>NVTJ01000108.1 GCA_002401545.1 Alphaproteobacteria bacterium | reverse complement strand
ACCGAAGCTCTCAGTCAGTGATTTCATGCGCCGGGTTAAGGGCTGTACGTCTCGCAAGGTGCAACAGCAGTTTCCAGAACTGAAGAAGCAATATTGGGGGCAAAGGTTTTGGGCGCGAGGATATTTTTGCACCACCTCAGGAAATGTGACCAATGAAACTATCATGAACTATATTGAAAGCCATACACCGGATGAACCTACCGACAATCGTCGGTAGTTGTTCAGTTATCTATTTCAATGCTTTAAGTTAATCAATCAAGCCATTCTATGTGACAGCATCTCTTTTTCTGGCCAGCTTGCGGATCAGGTTTTCCGGCACGCCGGGGCGGCTCCAGGGGCAGACGGCCAGGCAGATGGCACAGCCCATATTCTCGTTGAAGTAGGGCAGGCATTTATCAAAATTCACATACCATTTATTCACCCCCCGCACCATTTGCTTTGTAGAACTTATGGCATCCGGCGGGCAGGCATTTTCGCAGGCTTTGCAATTGATGCAAAAATCATCAACGGAAAATTCGTCCTTCTGGCCAGTATCCAATGGCATGTCGGTAACAACGGCGGCCAGACGCAGGGTTGAACCATAGTCYCGGTTGATGATCGAACCATGTTTGCCCAATTCGCCAAAACCACATTCAAGGGCCGGGGGGATGAGCAGCATGGGAACATTGCCGCTGCCGCCATAAGCGGCGGCCTGCCACCCTTGCGCATGAATCCATATGGCAAGGGCTTTTGAAACCTTGTGCCCCCGGTCATATTGCCTTATCACCTCAACCGCCGCCGGCATTTCCGGTGCCGTCTTCAGTTCTTCGAAATCCATGGCAACGGCGATCATGATTACGGTCGGATGCGGCACGTCAAAAGTTTCGATGACCCATTCCGGCCGCATACTGGCCACGCCGATTATATCCGCGCCATTTTTCAAGCCGACTTCTTTGATCAGCCCGGTCCATTCCCCGGCACTCTTTTCCTGTTGTATGCTGGCGGGCGGCGGGACTTTTATGGCCGTGGTTATGGCCCTGTCCCTTTGCACCGCATTCATGCGTTTATCATCGGGGACCTGGGCATAAAACCAGGTCATCAGGGGACCAAAAGGGGTTAATTCCGGGCTTTGCCAGTATATAGGCTTTGGGCGTCGAACCTTCGTTTCCCCCAGGCCATTGATATCATTGCCGGAAATGTCCGGCATGAGGGCCATCTGTTCCGGGTCGGGAATGAATTTGGGCTTTGCATTTCGTTTCACGATCATCTCCTGATATACGGGTGCAAGTGTAGCCGCTGGTAAATGATAAATCAACTAACAGTGTAATTTCAAAATAATATTTGACTAAATGGTCAAATATTTATATTATTATGACAGAGAGGAAGCTTGTATGGCTCATCATATCAATAAAACCGGTTGTGCAAAGATATCAGCAGCGCAATTTTTTGACGATTTGCACAGACCGCTGGATGGCCTGATGGCTGTGAAAGAGGCCGATCATTGCCTTTATTGTTATGATGCGCCCTGTATTCAGGCCTGTCCGACGTCAATAGATATTCCAACTTTCATCCATCAGATCAGAACCGGCAATATGTCCGGGGCCGCCCGCACTATCCTGAGCGAAAATATTATGGGGGGCACCTGCGCCCGGGCCTGTCCGACAGAAGTTCTCTGCGAGCAGGCTTGCGTTCATCATGAAGGCGGCAATAAGACAGTTGAAATTGGTCTTTTGCAACGGCACGCCATCGATCACCTGATGGCGGCTGGCGGCTCTCATCCCTTCTCCCGCGCTGCTGATACCGGGCGTCATATTGCCGTTGTCGGTGCTGGTCCTGCGGGGCTGTCGTTTGCCCACCGGGCGGCGATGCTTGGCCATAAGGTCAGTATTTACGAAGCGAAATCAAAGCCGGGCGGGCTTAATGAATATGGCCTTGCCGCCTATAAAATGGTCAATGATTTTGCGGCACGGGAGGTGGAATTCCTGTTGGGCATTGGCGGTATTGAGATATATTATGACAAGGCACTGGACAGCTCACTCACCCTTGATAATTTGCAGGCTCAGCATGATGCGGTGTTTATCGGTATCGGCCTTGGCGGCACCAATGGCCTTGGCCTTGATGGTGAGGATTTAGGGGGGGTGATGGATGCCATTGATTTCATTGAAGACATTCGCCAAACGGGTGACTTGTCGGCTATCCGTCTGGGCGAAGACATCATTGTTATCGGCGGCGGCAATACGGCCATAGATGCCGCAGTACAGGCGAAAAAGCTCGGGGCTCAAAATGTCACGCTGGCCTACCGGCGTGGTGAAGAACAGATGGGGGCCACCGCTTTCGAGGTGGACCTTGCGCGTCAGAACGGGGTGATGGTGCGGCTTTGGTCAAAGCCCATGGCAGTACAGGGTAACGCGGCGGTCACGTCCATGACTTTTGAACATACGGTGCTTAAAGGCGGCAAGCTCACTGGTACGGGTGAAACATATGACATTGCCTGTGATCTGGCCTTGAAGGCTATTGGTCAAAAGCTTGAAGGGGATGGCCTGGATGGTTTAACCATTAATGATGGTAAACTCAAAGTGTCAGAAACCTGTGAAACCAGTATTAAGGGTGTTTTTGCCGGTGGCGACTGTGTGCGCAGCGGCGAGGACCTGACAGTACAGGCTGTGGAAGACGGGAAGCAGGCCGCCATTGCGGTGGATGCCTGGCTTAAAAATAATTAAGGAAAATATATGGCTGATTTAAGATGCACCATCGCCGGGATTGACAGCATCAATCCTTTTTGGCTTGCCTCGGCCCCGCCCACCGATAAATACGCCAATGTGGTTCGTGCCTTTGAGGCGGGATGGGCGGGTGTTGTGTGGAAAACCCTTGGCGAAGACCCACCCGTTATCAATGTGTCCAGCCGGTACGGCGGCCATTTTGGCAGCAATCGCAGTGTGATCGGCTTCAATAATATCGAGCTGATTTCTGACCGGCCCCTTGAGGTAAATTTGCGGGAAATTGAACAGATTCGCCGGGAATGGCCGGACCGGGTGATCATCGGTTCCATGATGGCACGGGTGGACGAACAGGCCTGGAAGGAACTGGCCATCAAGATTGCGGCTTCCGGGGTTCATGGCATAGAGCTTAATCTGGGTTGTCCCCACGGCATGTGCGAACGTGATATGGGCTCTGCCATTGGTCAGGTGCCGGAGATGATCGAGCAGACCACCCGCTGGGTGCGGGAAGCGGTGGATATTCCGGTCTTCACCAAACTGACCCCTAATATCACCGATATTCTGTGGAGCGCACAGGCGGCAAAAGCTGGCGGCGCCCATGCCATATCGCTGATCAATACGGTCAATTCTGTTATCTCTGTCGATCTTGATGCCATGGCACCGAACCCGATTGTGGACGGCAAGGGCAGCCACGGCGGCTATTGCGGTTCGGCGGTCAAGCCCATTGCCCTGCATATGGTTGCGGAAATTGCCCGCAGCCCGGAAACTCAGGGGGTTGATATTTCCGCCATTGGCGGCATTGAAAGCTGGCGGGATGCGGCGGAATTTATCTCATTAGGGGCCAATGCATTACAGGTATGCACCGCCGCCATGCTCTATGGTTTCCGCATTGTCGATGATATGATTGACGGCCTGTCCAGCTTCATGGACAGCAAAGGCTACAGGACCATTGACGATTTTCGTGGTCTTGCCATCAAAAATACCGTTAACTGGAATGAGCTTAATATGAATTTCGATACCAAGGCTTTCATTGATCAGGAAGCTTGTATTGAATGTGGACGCTGCCATATTGCCTGTGAGGATACCGCGCATCAGGCCATCGCATTTGAGGTGGCAGAGGGCGGCAAACGCACCTTCACCGTCGTGGATGAAGACTGTGTGGGATGTAATCTCTGCGCCATTATCTGCCCGGTGCCGGACTGTATAGAAATGCGGCCTGTCAAGAATGACCTGCCTTACCTCACATGGCCGGAGCATCCTAAAAACCCTTTAGGAGATACGAAATGAACAGTATGTCAGCCGGGCAAAAAGCCAATGATATGAACGCCTACTGGATGCCTTTTACCGCCAACCGGCAGTTTAAGGCCAACCCGCGTATGATCGTCGGGGCCGATGGCATGTATTTCAAAACCTCAGACGGGCGCGATCTTCTTGACGGTATCGCCGGACTTTGGTGCTGTAATGCCGGACATAACCGCCCGCGTATTGTGGAAGCGATTCAAAAACAGGTATCAGAACTTGATTATGCCCCCGCTTTCCAGATGGGTCATCCCAAACAGTTTGAACTGGCGAGCCGTCTGGCGGCGATGATGCCCGGCAGTCTTAACCGGATATTCTTCACTAATAGCGGCTCTGAATCCGTGGAAACCGCCCTTAAAATGGCCATTGCCTATCACCGGGTTCGGGGCGAGGGGCATCGCACCCGCCTGATTGGTCGGGAAAAGGGCTATCACGGGGTAAATTTTGGCGGCATGTCGGTGGGTGGCATGTCCCCGAACCGTAAAATGTTCGGCACGCTGGTCGCGGGGGTTGATCACATGCGTCATACCCACGGTATTGAAGAAAACCGCTACTCAAAAGGCCAGCCCGAGCATGGGGCGGAGCTTGCCGATGATCTGCAGCGTCTGTGTGATTTGCATGACCCCTCCACCATTGCGGCGGTGATTGTGGAGCCATTGGCCGGATCAGCGGGGGTAATTTTGCCACCGGAAGGTTATCTGAAACGCCTGCGTAAAATTTGTGACAAGCATGGTATTCTGCTGATTTTTGATGAGGTTATCACTGGCTTTGGCCGTTTGGGAACCCCCTTTGCCGTTAACAGGTTTGGTGTGGAACCTGATCTGGTCACCACCGCCAAGGGCCTGACCAACGGGGTTATTCCCATGGGCGCAGTGTTCGTGCAGGATAAAATCTACGAAGCCTTCATGCAGGGGCCGGAAAATATGGTGGAATTCTTTCACGGTTATACTTTTTCCGGCAATCCCATGGCCTGTGCGGCAGCATTGGGCACGCTGGATACCTATGAGGAAGACGGTCTGTTGACCCGCGCCACAGAGTTGTCCGATTACTGGGAGCAGGCCGTACATTCCCTGAAGGGTCTGCCCCATGTCATTGACCTGCGCAACCTTGGTTTCATTGCGGGGATTGAGCTGGAACCTTACCCTGAAAAGCCGACAAAACGCGCCTTTGAAGCTTTCTTGAAAGCTTATGAAGCCGGGCTTCTCATCCGTACCACGGGCGATACCATTGCGTTGTCACCCCCCTTAATCATTGAAAAAAGCCAGATAGACTTTGCTTTTGACACACTGGCAACCATCATCAAGAATCTGGAATAGGAGAATCTTTCATGACCCAGTCAAAAACAACAACTTTACGGGGCGGACTGATCCAGATGGCCCTCAAGTCCTCCACCGACAATGATCCGGAAACCATCCGTAAAGACATGATCAAGGCCCATATTCCACTGATTGAAAAAGCCGGGGAATCGGGCGTGCAGGTCCTGTGTTTTCAGGAGGTTTTCACCCAGCCCTATTTCTGTCCCAGTCAGGATGAAAAATGGTACGCCAGTGCGGAACCTATTCCAAATGGACCAACCACGCAACTGATGCAGGAATATGCCGCCAAATATAAAATGGTTATTGTCGTGCCCATTTACGAGCGCGATGATGTGACGGGTATATATTATAATACTGCCGCCGTGATTGATGCCGACGGCAAATATCTCGGCAAATACCGCAAGACACATATCCCGCAGGTATCAGGTTTTTGGGAGAAATTCTTCTTCAAGCCCGGCTCATCCGACTGGCCGGTATTTGACACCCAATATTGCAAGCTTGGGGTTTATATCTGTTATGACCGTCATTTCCCCGAAGGCTGGCGGGCATTGGCGCTTAACGGGGCTGAATATATTGTAAACCCCTCGGCAACCGTTGCCGGACTTTCCGAATATCTGTGGAAGCTGGAACAACCCGCTTCGGCGGCGGCCAATGGCTGCTGGATCGGGGCCATCAACCGGGTTGGCACGGAAGCGCCGTGGAATATCGGCGAATTTTACGGTCAGAGCTATTTTGTCAATCCGCGAGGCCAGATCGAAAAAGAGGCCAGCCGCGATAAAGATGAACTGATCATCCATGATATGAATATGGATATGGTGAGGCAAGTCCGTAACAAATGGCAGTTTTTCCGCGACCGCAGGCCCGAAACATATGGTCCCTTAACACGCGGGGAGTGAGAATGCAGCCCTATGATCAGGATTTATGGAATGAGGATTTAGAGCCAACCAGTGAGGCTCAGCGCACCTGGGACTGGAAGGCCTATGCGTCGCTGTGGGTTGCCATGGTGGTCTGCGTGCCGACCTATATGCTGTCGGCGGGTTTGATTGCAGAAGGCATGTCATGGAAACAGGCCATTATCACGGTTATGCTGGGTAATGTGATTGTTCTGGCCCCCATGATCCTGATTGGTCATGCGGGGGCTAAATACGGGGTTCCGTTTCCCGTGCTGCTGCGGTCGGCCTTCGGCACCAAGGGCGCGCGCATTCCGGCCATGGCCCGTGGTCTGGTGGCCTGTGGCTGGTTTGGTATCCAGACATGGGTGGGGGGGTCGGCTATTTATGTCATTATCAACAGCCTTTCCGGTAATGCCTTTCAGGGATCACCCCTGCCGTTTCTCGGCATTGATCTGGCTCAGTTTCTCAGCTTTCTCGGTTTCTGGTCAATTCATCTGTTTTTCATTAAAAATGGCACGGAATCAATTCGCTGGCTTGAAACCATTGCCGCGCCGTTTCTCATATTCATGGGGCTTGCCCTGCTGGCATGGGCCTATGTTCAGGCGGGCGGCTTTGGCGAGATGCTGTCAGTGCCGTCACAATTTGACCCCGGTGGCCTCAGGGAGGGCCAGTTTTTCGGGGCTTTTGTCGCCGGGTTAACCGCCATGGTGGGCTTCTGGGCGACCATGGCGCTGAATATTCCCGATTTTACCCGTTTTGCCAAGAGCCAGAAAGATCAGATGATTGGTCAGATGATTGGCCTGCYACTGCCCATGGCGCTGTTTGCCTTTATCGGGGTTGCGGTGACATCAGCCACGGTGACCATTTTCGGCGAGGCCATCTGGGACCCGGTGGCTCTTGCGGGTCGTATGGGCGGTATGGGTGTTATTGTGGCTCTGGCGGCGCTTATTGTCGCGACCCTGACCACCAATCTTGCCGCCAATGTGGTGGCGCCGGCTTACGGGTTTTCAAATCTTAACCCCCGGAWAATAAGCTTTAAAATGGGCGGCTATATCACCGCCGGTATCGGCATCGCCATATTCCCGTGGAAATTACTGGAAAGTTCCGGCGGCTATCTGTTTGTCTGGCTGCTGGGGTATTCTGCCCTGCTTGGTCCCATCGCGGGCATCCTGATTGCCGATTATTTTCTGTTGCGCAAATGCGAGTTAAAGGTGGATGACCTGTTTCGCCACGCCGGCGAATACGGCGCGTGCAATGGTTGGAACAGGGTGGGACTGAGTGCTCTTGTTATGGGCGTGCTGCCAAATTTGCCGGGGTTCCTCCATGCGGCAGGCTTTGTGGAAACTGTTCCAGAAATCTTCGACATGGTGTATCATTACGCCTGGTTTGTTGGAGTCTTTGTTGCGGGCGGGCTTTATCTCGCCTTTGCGAAAAAATAACTAAAGGAAAACCCATGTCTCTTCTCATTTGTGGTGGCACCGTCGTCAATGCGGACGCGAGTGTGCGTGCTGATGTTTATATAGCGGATGGCCTGATCAAGGCTGTGGGCCTTGATCTTGACGTGCCTTCTGATGCCGAGGTCATAGACGCGGGCGGTCAATATGTCATGCCCGGCGGTATCGATCCCCAC
>NVTJ01000107.1 GCA_002401545.1 Alphaproteobacteria bacterium | reverse complement strand
TGCCCGCGCTTCAGTTCAATCCGGCTTCAATGAGGTCGCGAACCAGCCAAGTCTACCCGTCCGAGTAACGCGACCTCACAGAACCCTCCAGATTCAATATGGGCAAGTTTTATTCGGTTGATTTGCGAGAGCGGATTGTTTTGGCGGTTGATCAGGGGCTGTACGTCTTGCTTTGGCAAGTCTATCAGTCGAACGCGCTTGTCAGTTGTGCAAAATCAGTCCGAGCGGTTATTATGCCTGGCAAGGTCGACAAAAGCGTCACTTCAAGTGGGCGCAGCCTTAAATACGAATGTGTGTATCTTAACGCCTTTGAAAATGGCCTGCAGGCCCGACAGAATATTGGCGTCTGGTTGACCCATTATAACCACACCCGGCCACATTCTACTTTCAATGGACAAACCCCCGATGAGGTCTATACTCAGAAAATCGAAAATCAGGGCCATGGCCCTGACTTAAAGAAAGTAGCGGCATAACATTAAACAACATAACATAGCTTAACATTGCCGCAAATCTGTCCAACAAACCTGGACCACCTCTATCATCTACTGCTGGCACAGCTCCGCCCCAGTAATATCGATGGTGCCCGCGGGTCCCGTAATGTCATCCGGCGCATTATCAAGATGATCCGCAACCGCTGGCCCAAAGTGAAAATTCTGGTGCGCGGGGACAGTGGCTTTGTCAGAGAAAACCTCATACGATGGTGTGAAAATAACAGCGTCGATTATATTTTCGGTCTGGCGCGTAATAATAACCTTCTTCAAAAAGCACAGAAAGTCCGGGGCAAGGCTGCCAAAGGGATGATTGACACAAATGAGGTCACGCGAGCTTATGGAGATTTCTATCATAGGACTAAAAGCGAAAGCTGGGCGTGGCCCCGCAGGGTTATTATAAAAGCAGAACATCGGCCAGGCAAGAAACCACAATGCCGGTTTCTCGTCACATCATTGAACCGACAAACCGCCACACCAAAAGAAGTCTATAAAGAGATATACTGCCCCAGAGGCGATATGGAAAACCGGATCAAGGACTGTCAACTTGATCTGTTTGGCGATAGAATGAGTTCACATGATTACCGCGCCAATCAACTTCGTCTCATCATGGCCGGTTATGCTTATGTCCTGATTGATGGCATTCGGCGCGAGGCTCTGCAAACCACGCCGTTGGCCAAGGCGGTTCCCCACACCATACGCCTCAAGCTATTGAAAGTCTGCGCGCGAGTAATCAATTCTGTACGCCGGGTTAAAATATCCATGCCGAACGCGTATCCCTACCAGAATATATTCTTCAAAGCCCATGCCGCTCTCGCCCCAACATAATCAATCAAGCAATATATTGTCGGTATAGCCCGGAATGTATAAAATCTCCATATTGGGGAAGGCTTTCGCCTGCCTGATGTCAGAAAAAAAGAGCTGAAAATCAAGAATAGTGCCAAAATCCACATCATGCCCTCAGACAAATTACCCCACTCACCCAAAAATGAGAAAACGCGCTGGAAAATCTTCGCCCAGAGAAAAAATGCCGCTCAAAAAAATCCTCGTGAGATTTTCGGGTTTTATCTTCAAGCTTTGCGCCTGCGTATTAATCCCAGCCCAATCAGTCCAAAGCCGAGCAGGGCAAAGGGGGCGGGTTCGGGAACATCTGTCGTTGCCCGGAAGAATATATTGTCGAAGAATATATCGCCTGCCACACCACCATCGCCAATAAAATCCTCAAGCATAAGATGCATATCACTGCCTACGAAGCCCGTCATTGTGGCAAAGTCATCAAAGTTAAAGGTAAAATCGTAATGGATCCATTCCCCGGTGTCCACGATTGTCAGAAAGGGGTCGCTTAACGAACCAGTCCCCGCCAGCCATTTATGGTCGCCGGGAAATCCTTCACTTATGCCGATATAGCCCCCTAAAGGCCCACTTTGATTACCCGGCAAACCAAGATAATCAAACGAAAGCGTGTATTGAACACCGCTTACGGCTACGATAGAATCTACTGAAAATATATCACCAGCGGAGATCATGGTATTGAATTTGAGGACATTATTTGAAGACCCAAGTGGGTCAACAACAATTTCACCACTATGGGCGCCTTCGTTTTTACCGGTCCATTTGCTAAGGTCGCCTTCAAAGTCCTCGCTGATATAGTCCACTATACTAGCCTGAGATATTTGTGCCATGCCAAATGCAGCAATAAAAGTGATTAACAGTTTATTTTTAAACATCACGTATATACCCTAAATTTTTAATATCATTTACGATCTTATGTATTAACAAGCAAATACTATGCCAAATAAATATTATTGTTTTATATCAGTATGTTACTTAAAATTATGCAATATCATACTAATTTATGGTTGCAAAAACTGTAAAATATTCCGACAGGTTGTCAGGATATTTTACAGTTTATTTATTTTATATTCAAGCTTTACGTCTGCGCATTAATCCCAGCCCAAGTAAACCAAGGCCAAGAAGGGCAAGGGGTGCGGGTTCCGGAACGCTGGCAGCAAGGATCAAGGCCCGCCCGAAAGCCGCCTGTACCGGCGCGGTGACATGAAACTCATCCGCATAGAAGAAGCTGTTATCGGTGCAAAGGTAGGCAGTGATGGCGCTACAGGGATCAGTAAAGTTCGTAATCCCATCCGCAGCGGCGGCTCCGCTATTAATATAATTCTGGGTGAAGCCAAGGGCATCAAACATGGTCACCCCCGGAATGCCGGACAGGCCGGTAGCCAACAGATTGTTAAACTGACCGACAAGGAAGTCTGCACCTGCTACGGCACTTGGGCCGAAACTTCGGACCCTTGGCGTATCACCCACATCGGGTCCATTGACCACCAGTATGTTTGTCGCTCCGGCATTTTGCAGGTCAGTAACGCCGGTAAGTATGGCTGTTACCGCATCAGTGATGACTGAAAACCCATCTGTCAGTGCATCGGCAATGTCATTGCCGCCGATAAATATCAGATACAGCGCATCAGACGAAAGAATTCCCCCGGCCGCTTGAGAAATTGCAGTGCCTATTTGAGGAGCAAGACCGGGGACACCAACGACGTTACGTGCTCTGCCACCGGCAAAGGCGTAATTATTGGCGACTGTATCCGTATTGGGATCGCTGACTGAAAGAAAACTCGGGGCCAGTGTAAGGCCAATTTGTCCGGCGAGAATTTCGGCGGCAATTGGGCCGTTGCTAAAGCGGGGCGGGAAAGGGCCGCCCGGTATCAGTCCTGCTGCATCCAGAGCCTGAAGATTACCATTCTCGCTGAGGCTGTCACCAAAAACGAAAAGATCGGTTACCGGACCCGCTGTTGCATTCTGCCCGGCGAATACTGTGAGGAATAGGGATAATACCCCAATAAATATTTTTTTGATGGTTGGTGTTTTTGAAATAATAGACATAAAACCTCCTGATAAAAACTGATTGCCAATATTTAAAACATATGTTTGTTATAATTTATGTGTAGTTATACATGCAAAAACTATGCCTGTTTAATATATTCAACATATACAATAAGTTAAGTATTTTTGATGATTTCCCCGGTGCCAAAACTGTAAAATATTCCGACAGATTGTCAGGATTCTTTACAGATTTAGATTTTTTTCAATTTTTCAGGTCAGGTATTTCTCTGAAGGGTTACCCTGTAAATCCTGAGCTATCATCGCTCGAATAGTATTTATCCCGGGCGCTCTTGACTAAATTATATAATCATTTATATTAATGATTATTCAAATTAAGGTAGCAGGCATGAGCGAAGAATTATTTGGCAATCTTGGCATCGGCACCCGATTAAAGCGTGTTTATGATATGCTTGGTTTTGATATGGAGAGGATATATCAAGAGGCCGGGCTGGAATTTCGGGTGCGACATTTCCCCGTTGTTTTTGCGCTGCATAATTTGCAGGACCTTACCATTGCCGAGCTTCAGAAAATCTCGTTTTTGACCCATTCGGCAATTTCTCAAACTGTAAAGCAGCTTATGGCAGGAGATATAGTGGCCATGAAAGTTGGTGAGGATGCTCGCAGCCGGATTGTGTATCTCACGGCAAAGGGCCGGAATCTGGTCAGGAAACTTCTTCCCATGTGGGATATTGCCCATAAAGTTATTTTTGACCTGCGGCAGGAATCCAAAAATGATCTGTTGCTGGGTCTTGATGATTTTGAGAAAAATTTGCGGGCGCGGGATTTTTATCAACGATATCAGGCTTATAATTCTGAAATTCAAAGACCGGAAGTTCAAATTGTGCCCTTTCATGTGAAATACCGTCAAGACTGGCATGATATTAACAGGGAATGGGTGGAAAAATATTTCACCATGGAAGCGGCGGATGGAAAAACACTTGAAAATCCGGAGAAATATATTCTTGGTCAGGGTGGCGAGATTTATTTCGCTCTGGTTGATGGTGATGTTGTCGGGGCCGCAGGTTTGAAGCATCAGGGCGATGGTGAATATGAGTTGACCAAAATGGGCGTACGGCCCAAAGCTCAGGGCTTGGGGGTTGGCCGGAAACTTATTGAAATTATCATTGAGCGTTTTCATGCCCGGGGCGGGGAGATGCTCTATCTGGAAACCAATGCTGTTTTGAAGCCGGCCATATCACTATATGAAAAATACGGCTTTATCAAAGTGAAAGCCAGAGAAGATACGCCCTATGGCAGAGCGGATGTTTGTATGGAATATCAGGCCGGTTAAACAATATGAGGAGGCTATCAGATGACGGCTCATCACAAAATTAGTTATATCGAGTTTCCGGCGCGGGATCTGGAGGCGACGAAGGTTTTTTTCAACAAAGTCTTTGGCTGGGATTTTCAGGATTATGGTCCTGATTATACGGCGTTTAGCGGACAGGGGGTGGACGGCGGATTTTATCAGTCTGACCTGAAGGCCTCAAAATCGGAAGGATCGGCTCTGATTGTCATATACAGTAATAACCTTGAAGAAACCGAGACCCTTGTGAAAGATGCCGGCGGCAGGATTATCGTGGGCATATTCGACTTTCCCGGTGGCAGACGTTTCCACTTTACGGAACCCAGCGGCAATGAATTGGCGGTCTGGTCAGAATAGTATCCTTGCACTCTTGCGATTTTTGATTAAAATTGACTTATGAGTTCAGACTGGAAACCACTTTGGCAAAATATTAAACAATGGCATGAGGCCGGGCGCAATATTGCCCTTGCCACCGTTGTGAATACCTGGGGGTCTTCGCCGCGGCCTACCGGCAGCATGATGATTGTCGATGATCAGGGGGCTGTTGAAGGCTCGGTCTCCGGCGGCTGTATCGAGGGGGCGGTAATTACGGCTGCGTTAGAGGCCATGGGCACTGGCAAGCCGCAGTTGCTGGACTTTGATGTCAGCAATGATCAGGCTTGGGAAGTGGGGCTGTCCTGTGGTGGCCGGGTGCGGGTGCTTGTGGAACCCATCGTGGAAAAATTACCCTTCACGGATAAAATTCTGAGCGCCACCGGCCCGGTGATCCTGACCACTGATTGCATCACGGGCAAAACGACATTTGCATATGGCGATAACAATGCCGGCAGGAGCAGGCTTCGCGAAGCGGGGGAGCAGGTTACTTTCACGCAAATTCTCGAACAGCCGTTGACGTTGATTATCATTGGCGCGGTTCATATTACACAGTCTATGGTCAGGATTGCCGGGGCACTGGATATTGATGTGGTGGTCATTGACCCCCGGACTACATTTGCCAGTGAAGCCCGTTTCCCCGGTATTGACCTTTGTGTGAGCTGGCCTGATGAGGCTCTGAAGGACCGTGAAATAACCTCCGGTACGGCGATTGTCACCCTGACCCATGATCCAAAGCTGGATGATGCCGCTCTGCTGGTGGCGCTGAATTCACCGTCTTTTTACATCGCCTCTCTGGGCAGCCGGAAAACCCATGCCGCCCGGGTGGAACGGCTGACGGTATTTGGGATGACGGCAGAACAGATTGGGCGCATTCATGCGCCGGCGGGCCTTGGCATCGGGGCGAAAACACCGGCAGAAATTGCTCTTTCTGTTATGGCGCAGTTGATTTCCATCTATCGAAATGGTGATGACAGATGAAGTTTGGCGAATTTCCGCTGTCACAGGTTCTGGGGGCTACTCTGGCTCATTCGGTACGGCTGCCGTCCGGTCTGTTGAAAAAAGGCCATATCCTGACCGAAACTGATATCAAGACTCTGGCGGAAAATAATATCGCGCAGGTGATGGCGGCAATATTTGAACCAGAAGATATGACGGAGGATGTCGCAGCCGGCAGAATTTCCGAACATATTGCCGGCGATCATGTCACCTGTGCCGAAGCTTTTACCGGGCGTGTTAATCTTCATGCGGCAGAGGATGGTCTGGTTGTGATAAATGAGCCGGCTGTTCATGCCCTTAATCATATGGATGAGGCCATTACCCTTGCCACCGTCTTGCAAAATGCCATTGTTCATAAGGGGCAGATAGTGGCAACGGTCAAGATTATTCCCCTTGCGGTCAAGGGAGAGGCTGTTGAAAAGATCAGCGCAGAAATTGAGAATGGCCTGATTTCCCTGCACCCCTTCCGTCCGCAAAAGGCGATTATGGTTCAGACAGAGCTTGCTGGAACGACGCAAAAACTGTTTGAAAAAACCAGAAGGGTGATGAGCCACCGGCTGGATATTTTTGGCGCATCGCTCATGGCCGAGATCAGATGCCGCCATGAGGAAGCCGCCCTGACCGACCTGTTGTTGCGCACAGCAGACGGCGATCAGGACATGATATTGATTTTGGGGGCCTCGGCCATAACGGACCGAAAAGATGTTATTCCGGCGGCTGTCATTGGTGCTGGCGGGGAAATTATCCATTATGGTATGCCGGTTGATCCGGGAAATCTGATGCTTCTGGCCAGATTAGGGGATAAGTGGGTGCTGGGTCTGCCGGGCTGCTCACGTTCACCAAAACTGAACGGTATTGATCTCATATTGTCGCGGATCTGTGCGGATCGGGATGTGACAGGGGATGATATTATGGCCATGGGGGTTGGCGGCTTGCTCAGTGAATATGCCGGACGGCCACAACCCAGAGAATCCAGGCAAAGGGAACGGAAAAAGAAAATGCCAAAATCGGGAAATATTGCCGCCCTTATTCTTGCCGCCGGCCAGTCAAAAAGGATGGGGCAGGAAAATAAACTGCTACTGCCTTACGGGGATGAAACTGTCCTGTCCCATATTACAGGGCAGGTACGGCAAGCCGGAATGGATAAAATATTTGTCGTAACCGGCCATCAAAGTCAGGAGATCATGCAGCAGTTGAGCCGCTATGATGTCACTTTTTTCCATAACGATCTCTATGATGAGGGCATGAGCACGTCTGTCAGGGTGGGGGTCAGCTCACTGCCCTCCGATATTGATGCGGCCCTGATCATTCTGGGTGATATGCCAGATATTTCGGCTGGGATTCTGCGTCAAATCATGGCGGCTTATGATCCCGCCAGGGGCCGGTCAATCATTATTCCGATGCATAATGGCAAGCGCGGCAATCCCATATTGTGGGACCGTGAGCTTTTCCGTGAATTTGACAGATTGCGCGGTGATATGGGGGCTAAAATACTGTTGAACGACTATCCCGAATTTATCCATGAGGTGGAGGTTGGGTCGGAGGCAATTTTTCTGGATATTGATACTTATGAAGCCTATGAACACCTGAAGAAGACGTGATAGGTCTTAAGTGGATAACGCCAGGGGAATAGCCGTGGTGTATTTTACCTTTGTTACGGCAAAACGGGAATGGATTTCATTGACCATATCCATTTTCAGCAGTTTTTTGCGCAGGAAGCTTTCATAGGTCTGCATGTCTTTTGTGATGACCCGGACCATATAATCCATGGACCCGCTGATGGTGTAACATTCTGTGACCTCGGGGTAGGTAATGATGGTGCTTTCGAAAATCTCCAGTGCCTCTTCCGTATGACTGGATAATTTTACGCTGGCATAAACAATGATGTCCAAGCCGAGT
>NVTJ01000106.1 GCA_002401545.1 Alphaproteobacteria bacterium | reverse complement strand
ACTGGCGTGGGTGCAAGCCCACCGTGGGTTCGAATCCCACCCTCTCCGCCAACCTTATTTATCCTTTAATATCAATAACCCAGCCTGATAATCCTTAGGCTTTCCAACCGTCCACAAAACGTCCGCATGGACAGTTGGAGACGGGCTTCAACACTCGCTACACCCTTTATTGGCTTTACCCGTATCTGTATTTTCATGTTCAGATTTTTACTTTTTCAACGCCTTTTTAAGCACTTGGTGTTAATCTGGAATTAGTGCTCTGGTCGCAATTTCATTCAATTGCATAGCGCCATAAATTGAGAGGTGGTCATCGTCAAAATATAAAGGAATACCCTTTTTTATTACGTTACAATATTTTTGATCACACATATATTCATGTGGATAAAGTAATTTTACACCATATTTATCTCTAAGGCCTTCGGCAATATCAAAGAATTTTGACTGTCGGTTTTGATATGCAACCATGGTAGGTCTTATATCCCTGTCGGAAGGGCGAATTATCAGCTTTGTCAGTTCCGATGGAACATCTAGCCCTACTTCGGGAACAGGCATGATTATAACCACCTTTTTATTGATAGCTTTGAGCCAGGAAACTGTTTTTTCTAACGCTTTCTGTACCATCAAATCGGGTTTAACCACTTTTTCTCCGTTATATTCCAAAGCCATCAACCGGCCCGTTTTTTCATTGCCATAGGGTTTATTTTCTACATAAAAACTCCATCTTGCGAATAAAATAATTGTCTCCAATTGTTTATTCTCTTCGATGTAATTTTTAATGAACTTTCTGTCTGCCAAACAATCTCTTTTCTGTCCCGCGTGCTTTCGCTGAACTCCTAATAAAGGTGGACAACCTGACCAACTTGCAAAAGTACCTTTAATATTTTCCTCGCTCGCAACAGCATCAAATACAGGTGCAATTGCACCGGCATGCGAATCCCCCCACAAAAGAAAACGGGGCATTCCCTCTTTTGCCGTACCCATAGAACAGAAGTCAACATCAGGGTTTTCGAGTTCCAGATCATTACATTCGTTTGTATAAGCCGACTTATCATCAGCCGCCGCGATAATATTGACTAAATTAACATCAAATCTTGAAGGCATGCCATTCTTGTATGAAACGGTCATTCCCATCAGGGTGACTGCTGCGATAGAAGTAAAAGTGAGCTCAAACATTCTGCGTTTGGGGAATGTTTCAAAGTTTGTTCGGAAAGGTTTTTCGACGACCAGCCAGGAAAAACAAGATATCAAAAACGCCGCGAACAGCGCCAGAAGGTTATCTGCAATAGTGAAGTCATCAATTGCATAATATTTGCATAAAACAAGCACAGGCCAATGCCACAGGTAGAATGAATAAGACACCTTGCCGACGAAGACTAATGGCTTAAAGCTGAGAATTCTTTTTAGAGATGTGTTGTGATGGTTTTTTAGAGACCAGATTATAAGGACTGTTCCAAGGCACGGCGGTAATGCAGCAAGGCCTGGAAATATTGTATTATCAGAATAAAATATCATAGGCGCTGATAATAAGGCCAAGCCTGTCCAGCTTACTAAATTAATGGTGATTTTTCTTTTTAATGTTGGAATATTTGATACTGCCAATAGGGAACCTACCAGCAATTCCCAAAGGCGAGTTGGTAACAAATAAAAAGTAGCAATAGGTTTATTATAAACTGCATAGATACTCAATAATAGAGACAGAATACCCACAGTCATCAACACAACTGTAAATCTTCTGGGCGCCCATTTGGCGATGAAAATCATCAGAAAAGGAAAGAATATATAATATTGCTCTTCCACGCCAAGCGACCACGTATGAAGAAGAGGTTTTAGTTCCGCAGCTTTTTGGAAATAACCTGCTTCAGTCCAGAAATATATATTTGAAGAAAATAATGCAGTTGTCCATGCGCTGATGGCAAAGTCTTTAAATAATTCCGGAACCAATATTTTATATGATACCAGGCCAACTACGAAAATCATAAAAAACAGCGCGGGTAAGATTCTTCGAAACCTTCGCCAGTAGAAATCTGAGAATGTAAAAGAAGAAGAATTGATTTGTTTATAGATGATGCTGGTTATTAAAAACCCGGAGAGGACGAAAAATATATCTACGCCAACATATCCCCCGGGTATAATCGTTACCCCTGCATGGAACAATACTACTGACAGTACCGCGATTGCACGAATGCCATCTAGCTCAATCCGATAATGCAAATTTCTTTCCCCTATTTTAATTACCGCTAATCAATTGCTTTTTTTAATTGAATTTGCAGGACAATACTACCGTGCAGTTAATATTATATTTATGCCTCTCAAAAATAGGACCACACATATATACCCACTATACTCACAACTTCCTCCAGAGGATAATTCTGAATTTCCCATTCATATAGGCTATGTTCAGGCTTTAATATTAATCAGGGGCCGCGAATCTTCTTCACTTTGGCTTTCATCCACGTCATCATTTTCACCTTTGAGAGCTGTGAGCAGGTCTGTTGTTTTTAAGGCAAATTCGCGTAATGTTTCAAGTTTTGCAATCAATGTGATAAAATTTTCCAGATCATCGTTAATAAAGACGGTTGAATGTTTAGCCCGAAAGAAATCATTTACCTGTTGGCGGGCAGAACGTACCTCGTCGCGGGTGTCTTTATCAAGTTCACCAAGTTTAGTGTCTGTGCCCCGGGCGGCGTTCAGGCTGCTGACCAGCTTGAAAAGCCTTTTGGCAACCTTACCCGTCAGGCCATCATTTTCTTCCAGTTCCGTAAACAGTTCTTTAAGGGCCTTCACAATACCTTCTGCCCGAGGATGTTCATCATCACCGCTATCATCAATTATCTGTTCAGCGGCCAGAAAGCCCGTTGTCACATTGATGGCACTAATGGAGAGGGAAATAGTTACAGCGGAACTGAAACTGCCAATCTGTTGTTCACCGTTAGTGGTCAGTTGATATTGGCTGGTTTGAGAATAATTAAAATCAACCTGAAAAGATTGTGATTGTATATTGTCTGAAGCTCCTGAGATGAGCATGTCCATATCTCCTGCTGTTCTGCAAGTTAACGACGCCTATTGCGTAACCGTGTTATGATAAACCTATAGGGTTAATAAAATCCTACTGAGGCTATTTTACGCCAGATTTTATCCTGCGTTTGGCCATGCGTGAAAAGGCCTGAAATTAAAAGGGAGCCAGACAGATAATTTTCTTCATCCTTTACGCACCAATCTGGCAAAAAGTTTAATTTTGTCATTGGGAGTCATACAACAGACGAAAATGGATGTGACGTAAATAATCATGAGAAGCGGAACACCCACGGCACTTCCCCTGCCCGTCAATATATCAATGGGCAAAGTGATGCTGAGTAATTCAAAGATAATTATGCAGCCTGCGGCGGCCAGGATCACTTTCAATAAACTCATCTGCATCATATTAATACCCATAAGATGGCGAACGATAATCACCCTGGTCAAATTCATCAGGATATAGATGGAACAGAGCGCCATGGCGATACCCTCCACACCAAAATCAAAAATCTTTACAAAGACGGCGGCGATAACCACATAAAGTGGAACCATAACCACTGAAATGACAGGATTAAATATGGGGTAGCGATAGAGAATGGGCATGTCCGTCATGCCAAACCCGCCGTTGACCGTTTCGCCGATCATCAGGAACACCAGAACGATACCGCTTGATACCAGCAAAGCCTTATCCGTATTTTCCCCTGCAATAAGTTCCATAAAGGCCTCACCGTAGAATATGGCAATCACCACCAGCAGGCACTGAACCATCAAAGTCCAGCGGCTGACCATAACCATTTGACGTTCAACAACAGCATAATCCTTTTCCACCAGATTCTTGGCCATTACGGGCGCCAATATGGGGTAAAAACTCTGATATATTTTTTCCACCGATGTGGTGATTTGCTGGGCAACATTGTAAATACCGAGAACGCCCTCTGCAAAAAAGAATTTTACGGTAAAGATATCCATCCGCATAAAAACCAAAATCGCCAAATCGTGAAGGGCCGTCGGTGCCGAAAAACGGAACATATTATACATCAGGGAAAGCCGGGGACGGGCAGCAATAAAATTTCTGAGGCTGAATAATTTTGCATTGCCCCAAAGCGCCGTTAGAAATGCTGCCATAATGGAGATGGCATAGGCCATCAAAAGGCTTTTTTCGCCGAAATCGAGAAAATAAAATATCAGCATACTGAATAGGAGAACATAGGGTTCAACAAAACTCCGGCCTATCACTTCATATTTCATGCTACGGGTAAAACGGGTGCCCGCCAACATAATATCGACCACAGATATAACAAGAATGATCGGGGCGATTTTTCTCAGCCCGGATACCATTTCCGGATAGTCAAACCAGATGGCCAGTTGATCAGCAGACAGGATAATGACCCCGACCATGAGTAATCCGACACTGAACGAGCATATGAGGGCGGCAACGATTACCTCTTCTGACGTGTGGTCATCACTATATTCGGGGTCCTGAATAAATTTGAACAAGGAACGTTTAAACCCAAATACCGCGAGCGCTGCGCCCAGTTCCACTATTGTGATGATGAAAATGTAACGGCCATACAGCTCTTTGCCAAAAAGAGCCATAACCAGAAGTATAAAAGGAAGCCGGGAACTCAGGCGAAYGATAAAGCCAAGGAAATTAACCCCCGCGCCCTTAACAATATCCTTTTTATCTTTATCTTCTGATGGTGTCATCGAATAGCTTTACCATAAATATGTTTTTGATATTCTTTAAATATCATGACGCCARTTTCAGTTTTTGCAAACGCTCCGTATCACTGTCATGGATGAGAATGAAATTTTCTAAACCCTTTTGATGGTAATGATGGTCAAGGTCATATTCTGATGAAGGCAATGTTTTTCCGCTATCCATAAAAAAAACAAGGTAATTATTATGTTCAGCCCAAATAAATAACTTCTCTATTGCTTTTGGCAAATGGCTATTATTTGCCTCGACTAATAGTGCAGGTTTATATTTCTGGATTGTAAGAAGTCCTCCTGCCAAAACAGCCTGTTCATGTCCCTCAACATCAATCTTTATAAAACCAATATTTTCTRTGGATAAATCATCYAAAAGCGCCGTTTCAACCGTAAATTCTTCCCAACCATCTATTTCTTCAAATTCAAGATGATTTTCTGTTTGAATACTGGATCTGCCATAACAAGGGTTGCCGGATTTGTATAAGGGAGTTCTCATGGAGACTTTTCCCGAGCTTTCAGATAGTGCCAGAGGCATAATACTTACACTGTTAGTCCTAAAAATCTTTGACAATGCAATATTCAAATCTTTAATCGGCTCAAACGCTATTACTTTTTTTGAATGATGGCTTAGCCTATAGGTATACATGCCAAATTTTGCGCCCACATCCAAGCTAGTCATATTACCCCGACATAAAATATGCAAGAGCTGCATTTCAGGTTCTTCATTAACGCGAGTAAGTTTGCGAATTAAAAAAATCAGCTTTGGAAAAAATCTATAAAGTATTTTAATGAGCATCAGAGATAATCCTGATAGGTTATTGTTATATTTAATATATATTCAAAACGGCATGAAGATAACAGAATAACTCATTAAATCCATAGAGGTAATAAATACATTAGATGTTATGGCAATTTTATGACTGTTCACTCCTTGCGGAGTCGGTTATTATCGTCAAATAAACAAAGTTAAAATGAGGGGATAACCTAGCATGACACAAAATTCATATCCGAGCGACATTGAAATCGCGCGCGCAGCAACCGCAAAACCTATTGAGGAAATTGCCGGGAAACTTGATATTCCCGCCTCGGCCCTCATCCGCTACGGCGATGACAAGGCAAAGGTAAAGCTTGACTATATTAATGGTCTCAAGGGCAAGCCGGATGGCAAGCTGATACTGGTTACCGCCATAACCCCCACCCCAGCCGGGGAAGGCAAGACCACAACAACCGTCGGTCTTGGGGACGGCCTTAACAAGATTGGCAAAAAAACCATGATCTGTATCCGGGAGCCATCTCTTGGCCCGTGCTTTGGGATGAAAGGCGGTGCGGCGGGCGGCGGACAGGCGCAAGTGATCCCCATGGAGGATATAAACCTTCATTTTACCGGTGACTTTCATGCCATCAGTGCCGCCAATAACCTGCTGGCGGCCCTGATCGACAATCATGTCTATTGGGACAATAAAAGTGAGCTTGATACCAGACGGATCACATGGCGGCGGGTGATGGATATGAATGACCGTTCGCTGCGCCAGATCACCACGTCACAGGGCGGTGTTGCCAATGGCTATCCCCGGGAAGGCGGTTTTGACATTACCCCGGCATCCGAAGTTATGGCCTGCTTCTGTCTCGCCACAGATATGAAAGACCTGCGGCGCAGACTGGCAAAGATACTGATTGGTTTTACCCGCACTCGTAAACCTGTTTATGCCTGTGATGTGCTGGCCGATGGACCGATGGTGGCGTTGCTGAAAGATGCGATAATGCCAAATATTGTCCAGACACTGGAACATAATCCGGCCTTTATCCACGGCGGCCCCTTTGCCAATATTGCCCACGGCTGCAATACGGTAATCGCGACAAAAGCTGCCCTGAAAATGGCGGACTATGTGGTCACAGAAGCCGGATTTGGCGCGGACCTTGGGGCTGAGAAATTCTTCAATATCAAATGCCGCAAGGCTGGCCTTACCCCTGATGCAGTGGTTTTGGTTGCCACAATTCGCGCCCTCAAGATGCACGGCGGTGTTAAAAAGCAGGATTTGGCTGATGAAAATATTGCCGCTGTAAAAAAGGGTCTTAATAATCTGAAACGCCATGTGGAAAATATCGCCAAGTTCGGGGTTAAGGAAGTGGTGGCCATAAACCGTTTCCCCACAGACACTGATGCGGAGATCAAATGTGTGGTGGATGGATGTGCAGAGATGGATGTCAAAGCCATTGAAGCCACCCATTGGGCTGATGGTGGTGACGGCACTTTGGCACTGGCAAGACATGTGACGCATATGGTCGATGGGCAGACAAGTGGTTTCCACACCCTTTATAATGATGACCTCTCCCTCTGGACCAAAATCCAAATTATTGCAGAGGAGATATACGGTGCGGGTGAAGTTGTTGCAGATCAGAAAATCCGTGACCAGATCAGGCAGTTTCAGGAACAGGGCGTGGGCCATTACCCTATATGTATGGCCAAAACCCAATACAGCTTTTCAACCGACCCCAATCTGAAGGGTATTCCAAAGAATCATGTGGTGCCGATCCGCGAGGTACGGCTGTCCAATGGTGCTGAATTCCTGCTGGTGGTCTGTGGTGACATCATGACCATGCCCGGCCTGCCCCGAACCCCTGCGGCCAATAGTATCGAACTGGATGGGGAGGGATTGATTCAGGGATTATTCTAGGGTCAGAAAATTCTTCATCAACTGATTAACCTCATCAGGCCGTTCCATACTGCTCAGATGACCGCAATTTGCAATCTGATGATAAATGGCGCCGGGGATCAGATCAGCCATTTCCCTATGCACCTTGGGCGGCGTCATAACATCCTGTTGGCCACAGATGATCAGCGTGGGACAGGCAATATTACCTAATCCCCCCCGCGAATCAGGACGGGAAACAAGGGCTTGCTGCTGCCTTTGGAAGGCTTTCGCCCCCACATCCGATGCCATATCCAATATTCTGTCACATAATGTCTTATCCACCATGCGGTCCGGGTGAATAAGATATGGGATCAATTCCCCGGCAATGATGCGGATGTCTTCTTTTGCCGCTCTGGCGATCAGGGTTTCGCGGATTTCTATCTGTGGTGCGCGATCGGCCCGGGCATTGCTATCCAGCAGGATCAGTTTTTTCACCTTTTGCGGAGCCTGACGCATCACTTCAAAGGCTATATAACCGCCCATGGACAGCCCGGCCAGATTAAAACTGTCCGGCGCGTTTTTCAGAAAATCCCTGACCATGTCGGGCAGATTGTCATGACGGGTATGGTCAAATAA
>NVTJ01000105.1 GCA_002401545.1 Alphaproteobacteria bacterium | reverse complement strand
GGCCGGGGTGATGACAAGCTGTTCTTCATTGCCCATGGTGCCACTTTCGCCGGCATGGGGGTTTAATCCGGCCACTGCGATCCGGGGATTTTTCAGGCCAAAGTCCTGTATCAGGGCCGCATTTATCTTTTCACATGTCCGGTGGATAAGGTCGGGGGTAATGGTTTTTGCAACTTGTACCAACGGTGTATGAAGGGTCAGGGGAACAACCCGCAATTTATCTGAAACCAGCATCATCACCGGCATTTCCGGGGCAGAGGTTATTTTTTTGCAAAGCTCCGCCAGATATTCCGTATGTCCGGGACATGTGAAACCGGCTGCGTAAAGAATGGATTTTTGTATTGGTGCAGTGACAAGCCCGGCGGCTTTATGGTCAAAAATCAATTCAACGGATTTTTCAATGGCCCCAAGGGTCAGGGCCGCCGTATGTGTTGAGGGAATGCCAAATTCGAAATCCATGTCATGCGTAATGTTCAGAACAGGCAAGGCGTTCTGAAAAATATCACCGGTTTCAGAGGGGCATGATACCGCTTGCAGGGGAATATCCAGTCCCAGCTTCAGGGCGGTTTTGGCGAGTATCCGTTCATCGCCGACAACAAAAAAAACCGGTAGTTTCTGCTCACTTCTTGCCATCCAGCTTTTCAGGATGATTTCGGGGCCAATACCGGAAGGCTCACCAATGGACAGGGCAAAGGGCAGGATTTTTGAATTATTTATAGTCGATAATGGCATCGCGCCGCAGGTCCCTGAGATGGCGCCTGGCGATCAGGCCGACCCGCTGTTGGGACAGGCTTCCCTCGACACTGTCATAATCAGGAAGCCGCATAACGGGGTCTTTTCTGTCACAGACGACAAATACACGGTAGCCGTTTTCCTCTTTGATGGGGCCGGTTGCATGGCCGATTTCAAGGTTCAGGATTATTTTATGCAGGTTCTTGGGCAGGTCTGAAATGGCAAGATTGCCAAGGCTTCCCGTTTCTTTTGCGCCCAGTTCCTTGCCCTGTTCTTCAAGATTGTCGCAATTTTCGATTTTTGCCGCCGCAATAGCCACTATTTTCTCCAGGGCAAGCAATTCCTCACTCTGGGCCTTGTCAGATACTTCAAAGAATAAATGCTGCAGGTCGACGCGGGCATCCATTTCATTTGGGGTCAGGACCTGTCTCTTGCCAGCCAGTTGAAGGATATAAAACCCGTCTTCTGTTTCTATGGGCTCTGAAATATCCCCGGTTTCCATGGTTTCAAGTGCCGTGACAATCTCCGGGCTAAGCTGGGATTTCATCAGCCACCCCAGATCACCGCCCACTGCAGAAGTGGTTGATTGAGAGAACTGGCGGGCCATTACCTGAAAAGAAGTCTTGTTTCTTAACTGCTCAACAATCCGGTGAGCTGCGATTCTGCCTTCCTCGCGTTTGTCATTATCAGAAACCAGCAGGAAAATTTCCAGGGGATGATACTCATACTGCCCTTTGTTGTTTTTCATCCGGTCCAGAATCAAATAAATTTCCTCGTCACTGATACTGACCTGTGGCATTAAAAGACCACCGACCACTTGATCCCATGCCAATGTTGCTTCGACCTGCTGCAGCATGGATTCCTTGCGGACGCCGCTCTTGTCCAACTGTTCTTCCAGTTGTTTGGGGGTCAGTCTCATCTGTTGGGCATAGGATGCAAAGGACTCTTCCTGTTCATCTTTGCTGATAACAGTTTTGTATTTTTCTGCTTCCTGGGTTTTCAATTTATCATCAATCAGGCTTTGCAGGGCCTGCTGATTAAAATACTGCTGTTCCTGCCCGGAGAGCTGCCGGGCGCCCGATGACATCATAAACAGGCGTACGCGCTGTTTCAGGTCATAGAGCGAGATCGGACTGTCATTGACCACGGCAACAATCTGCTGCACATCACTGAGTTTCTGCGCATTACTGGATTGCTGGGTTGATCCGCTGAGAGGAAACAGCAGAAACCAGCCTGCCAGGCCCATCAAGCTTGATTTTATAAATTTATGATTCATTTTACGCATAGCTAACCTTGATCAAACCCTTAAATTTTGTGATATATTGTATAAGGGTAATTATCTGAAAAATCAAAAGGCAAATTATCCCAGGTGTTTTAGCACCAGCCTCAGGTGGATTGTACTTGACGGTGTAATATCCCGGTCTGATGTCAGTCGCCGTTCAAAGCCCAAACCGAATTCCAGACATTCATTTTTGAATTTGATACCAGCATCATAGGAAATTGTGTCATTATTAAGAAGATCATGGATCCAGCTTCCGTGAAGAGTCCAGCGGTCGTTAACCAGATATTGAAATCCGGTTCCCAGTTCTTTGCTGTTTTCAAGTGCTGTATTGGTGAGGTCAGTGGAGTCCCTGTTAAGATCCAGGAGGCGAAAGGAAATCCTGACTTTTTTGGTGCCACCGGACAGGATCATTTCATTGCGGCGCAGGCTGAGGCTGTTTTTATCCAGCCTGAAACGGTGGATATAGTCAATATAATCGCCAAAGGTCACATCCAGCCGACCGACAATATCAGAGGATTTTCCTTCAAAGCCTGATCCGACAGGAAATGTTTCCGCCGATTGAAAGCGAAAGCTTTGTCCAATGGTGCCAATGACGGTCGTCTGTCCGGCATAAAGGGTGTAACGCAGGCCATAAGTGACCCTTGTCCCGGATTCCCATTTATCATAACCGTTATAGCGGTCGTGACTGAACAGATTATTTTCGTCAAATTCAAAATTGCGGCTGTCTTCATTGACGATGCTGTCGGAGTTTTTATTATTCGGCGCCACAATAAGCGAAACCAAAGGCTCTATTATCTGTTGTGTCGAGGCACCGTTTTTGATGAAAGGCAACTTCCAGTCGATGGCGAATTTGGGTAAAATTCTGCTAATGGTGCCATTTTCCCCGCCGTGGATGGGCTGGTCCTGCTTTTCCGCAGAACTGACGTGAAAGACGTCCCCGCGCAGGCTTGCGGTAAAGGTATAAAAATCACCAAGGCTGGTTTTCAGCGGCAGTTTCCACGCCCCTTCAAAGCTCATGCGCTGCGAATTCAAGCCATCGGTCCGGGCAATTGCCACGGCGCTGGCATCAATGGTAAACTGGTTACCCCATTTGCCGGGTGTGGAAATAATATTCAGGTTTAAAGCGGGCAGGGCATGGCCGGTTGTGGCGCTGTCATCTTCTTCGTCAAGCCCCTGAAAAGCATAAACGCCTGCGGTAAAATAGCTTCGCCCCGTGAAATTTTCGATCTTTGCATGGCTCGCCAGAACATCGGAACGATCCTGATAATAACGTCTGAGGTAGGTATCATCGCTGACCCAGCGCAGGTCATAGTCCCATTGCCATTTGCCGCTGATCAGTTTGAGGCTGTCCAGATCAAATTTACCGCCGGAAAAAATATGGCCCCGGACCTCGCGGCCACCGGTATCAATCTGGTTAACGTCCCGGTCAATGGCATTGGTGGCGGAGCCTTTGATAAAGAACTGGCCATTCCCGGTATGCTGGCGATATGTTCCGGCCATGACAACACCCTCTTTTGAGGTGATCAAAGGTTCCAGGGTAATGTCTTTATCCGGTGCCAGGCTGAAATAATAGGGTATGGTTACATTAATTCCCAGTTCCGATGAGGTGGAAAATTCCGGTGTGAGGAAACCCGAAGCGGAATGAACCGACGGGTCCGGGTGGGAAAAATATGGCGTATAGAAAATCGGTATTCCGGCGACTTCGAGTATAACGTTTTTATATCTGGTGACTTTATCTTTTTCATCATGGGTGATGACATCTGCCCGGATCTGCCACAATGGTTTTCTCATTCCGTCCTTGTTACAGGTCTTGCAGGGGGAATAGGCGGCCTTTTTAAAGGTTGTCCGGCCATCTTTACGCGTGCCCTCCTGCGCCACAAGGTGACCGTCATCGGAAAATAATACCCTGACATTACGGATAAAACCGTCCCTGAGGCCTTCTGTCAGGGTCATTTCCTCCATAAACATGATATTACCGTTTTTATCACGAAGGGTTATATTGCCGCTGGCCTTTACTTCCTGGCTGTTACGGTCAAAGACGACTTTATCGGCTTTAAGGATATTATCATCCTGATATAAAGTAACATCGCCGGTGGCGACCATCAGGCCCTTGACGCTGTCATATTCGATCTGGTTTGCGGAGAATTTGATATTTTCCTGCGGTGTGGATAATCCGCCACCGGTCAGCGCATCGTCAAAGGACAGGCTGTTCGGTGAAGATAGCAATAACAATGTGCCTGATAACAGGCTGGCGAGGATTATTTTTCTTCCCATATAGCGTTATTTACATAATTTTCTTTTTATTGCCTACAGTTATTTGACCGCAGACGTAAAATAGTCCGGAAACGGGCAGGATTTTGCACTTGCACAATGACATTTACAGCAGTATCAGTCACTATAGTGATACTTGGACATAATTGAGGCAACAATGAATATTAACTTTATCAAAAACACCCTTCCCACTTGCGATGCTCATATGGTGTTTGTTTACACAGACAGGCAGTTGTCGGCAACAGCAGAAAAAATTGATAAAATATGCGAAGGGCTTGTCAGCCGCGCCATGGAGGTTGGTCATTTCGAGGGAAAATCAGGCCAGATCATTGATCTTGTGGCACCGGCGGGTCTGCATATCAATCGTGTTCTGGTTGTGGGGCTTGGGGACGAGGCTGAGCTTGATGAAGTTGGCGTGCAGAGAATCGGCGGGAAAATAATAGCCAGGCTGATGTCTTCCGGTGATGAAACTATTTCCATTGCCGCAGATACGCCGAAAAAGGCCAATATTTCCGGTGCTGAATTTGCCGCCCATCTGGCTTATGGTATCCGCCTGCGCCGGTTCCGCTTTGATAAATATTTTACCAGGGAGGCAGACAGCAAAAAACCATCAGTGACCGGGGTTTCAATCATGACCTCTGCGGTCATCAATGCTGAAAAACTCTTTGCCGAACTGGACCGTATTGCTGATGGTGTTTTATTTGCCCGTGATCTGGTGACGGAGCCAGGCAACGTGATATATCCGGAAAGTTACGCTGAGAAAATCAAGGAATTATCCGACCTTGGCATTGATGTGGAAGTGCTGACCGAAGATGAGATGGAAGAATTGGGCATGGAGGCGTTGCTGGGTGTGGGGCAGGGCAGTGCGTGCGAATCCCATATGGTGATCATGCACTGGAACGGCTCGGAAAATGAGGATGAGCAGCCGGTCGCCTTCGTTGGTAAGGGGGTTACTTTTGATACCGGCGGCATTTCCCTGAAACCGGGGGCGGGGATGGAGGATATGAAATTCGATATGGGCGGGTCTGCTGCTGTGGTTGGGGCCATGATGGCGCTGGCCGGGCGCAATGCCCGGGTTAATGCCGTCGGGGTCGTGGCTCTGGTGGAAAATATGCCGTCAAGCACGGCCCAGCGCCCCGGTGATGTGGTGACCAGCATGTCGGGCCAGACCATTGAAGTGATCAATACGGATGCGGAGGGGCGTCTGGTTCTTGCGGATGCGCTCTGGTATACACAGGACCGTTTTAAACCGAAATTTATCATTGATCTTGCGACCCTGACCGGGGCGATGCTGGTGGCACTGGCTCATGAATATGCCGGGATATTCTCCAACAATGATGAGCTGTGCCAGAATCTGACCAAGGCCGGTAAAGAGGTGGATGAACCGGTATGGCGGATGCCCATGGGCAAGGTCTATGACAAGATGATTGATTCAAAGATTGCCGATATGAAAAATGTCGGCGGCAAATATGCTGGCAGTATTACCGCCGCACAATTTTTGCAGCGCTTTGTCAATGATGTGCCGTGGGTGCATATTGATATTGCCGGAACCGCGTGGAAAACCGAAAGCTCAGACGTGGCTGACCGGGGGGCCACTGGATACGGTGTCAGGCTTCTGGATCAATTGGTACGTAATAACTACGAGGATTAGTACCGAAGCCCTTAATGGGCTGAGGCAAGGCCAAGGGCCGCCCGAGTTAATACGAGGAGTGGGAGCGCCCACGGCGCGGGGGAGTATCCCCCACAAATAATAGCCGAAGCCCTTAATGGGCTGAGGCAAGGCCAAGGGCCGCCCGAGTTAATACGAGGAGGGGGAGTGCCTCCCATAATTTAAATGGGGCACGGGGGAGTTATCCCCCCTCAATAAAAAAACCAGCAAGGCCAAGGGCCGCCCGAGTTAATACGAGGAGGGTCTGTGGCCCCAGCAATAAAAAGAAAACCAGAATGACCAATATCAGCTTTTATCACCTGTTGCATATGCCATTGTCGAGCGCCTTGCCCAAGTTGCTGGAAAAGGTGCAGGGGGCTGGTCTGAAGGCAGTTATCAAGGTGGGATCGGAAGATCATATGAGTGAGCTGAATGATGCCCTCTGGTGCTTTAACAAACAAAGTTTCCTGCCTCACGGCACCATGAAAAGCAAATTTTGCGACCAGCAGCCCCTATATCTGACCACAGGCGATGAGAATCCCGCCGGGGCCTCGGTGCTTGTGTTGGTGGATAGTATGGAATCCCATGACCTGGATAAATATGACCGTTGTCTGGAAATATTCGACGGCACAGACACGCAGGCGGTTTCAGCGGCAAGAGTGCGCTGGAAAACCTATCAGGATGCCGGCCATGAGCTGACCTATTGGCAACAGACAGAACAGGGTGGCTGGAGCAAGAAGGCTTAACTTTCAAACTTTTCCCGAATATAGTCCAGTTCATGTGACCGGATGGGTCGGTTGTTCCATTTTATGGATAGAAGAACGGGATGTTTTTTATGGTTGGTTTTTTGAAATATACATTCAATTTTATGGGGTATGGGAACTTTATAATCATTCCATGCGGAGAATTTGATTTCAATATGGGTTGGGCCATCCGGGGGTGCCCATTCCGTTCCTGCGGTGGTGTCAAAACTATTGGGATGTTTCAGGCGGCTCAGAGCAATATTGGCACAGGTTTGGTATAATGCTGACCTAATGGCAGGGGTGTCACAGGCGGTCAGGCTCCAAACCATACAAGGAATGAGGATATATTTTATTATTTCTTTCATATTTCTGCCATTTGTCTTCAATAATTTGCCAACAAACCTATATAAGGGATATGGAAAAAGAAACAACTGAGTGGAATATTCTATGAAACTGATCCGATTACTGCTTTCATTTTCAATTTTTATGTTTTTGCCCTCTGGCGAGATACTGGCCGCAGATAAAAAAGTGCCCTCTTCAAAAATTGAGGTGCAGTTATCCTATGCCCCGGTCGTAAAGCGCGCCGCACCGGCGGTTGTTAATATTTATACCAAGCGGGTGGTCAGGACGCGCAGCTATTCACCCTTTGCCAATGATCCCTTTTTTCAGCGGTTCTTTGGGGACCGTCTGGGGGGCAGGCCGCGTGAGCGTATACAGCGTTCTCTGGGGTCCGGCGTCATCGTCGGTGAGGACGGTGTGATTGTCACCAATCATCATGTGGTTGAGGGTGCTGACGAGATCACCGTCGCCCTGTCTGACCGGCGGGAGTATGATGCGGAGATCATTCTGGATGATGAAAAGGCGGACCTTGCCATCCTGCGGATCAATACCGGCGGCGAAAAGCTGCCAACATTGAAGTTTTCAGATTCTGATACCGTGGAAGTCGGCGATCTTGTTCTTGCCATCGGCAATCCCTTTGGTGTAGGCCAGACGGTCACCAGCGGCATTGTATCGGCCCTGGCCCGCACACAGGTCAGTGGTCAGGATTATCAGTTTTTCATCCAGACCGACGCGGCGGTTAATCCGGGCAACAGCGGCGGCGCTCTCATTGGCATGAACGGCGAGCTGATCGGCATCAATACGGCAATATTTTCCCGCTCCGGTGGTTCAAACGGCATTGGTTTTGCCATTCCGGCCAATATGGTTCGCCATGTTGTCTCATCCGCCCTGATGGGGGGTGAGCTTGTCAGGCCGTGGTTTGGCGGCGGCGGGCAGGCGGTAACCTCCGATATAGCGGAAAGCCTTGGCTTTGACCGTCCGGGCGGCATATTGGTGGATGATATTTATGCTGGTGGCCCGGCGGACAAGGCCGGATTGGAACAGGGTGATGTGATATTAAGCATTGATGGCAAGCTGGTATCC
>NVTJ01000104.1 GCA_002401545.1 Alphaproteobacteria bacterium | reverse complement strand
GTGATTATCAAGCATAAACTTTGCCTGAGCGATGAAGAGACCATTGAGCAGATCCGGGAGAACCCGTATCTCCAGTATTTTGTCGGCTTCAAGGCCTTTTATCGGGATCAGGCCTTTGCGCCCTCCCTGTTTGTTGATATCCGCCGGCGGATGGGCCCCGAGGTTTTCATCTGTTTTGAGCAAAGCATCATCGCGCAGCTGTCAAAAGGCAAATCTTCCCCTGCTGTGGACCGTGATGATCCGCCCCCTTCTCCCCCGGCCCCGCCCGCCGGTTCTGGAGAAGGGGCGGATGAGGGTGTCGATGAGAATGATCTGCCGCCTGCGGGCAAGCTTATCCTTGACGCGACCGTGGCGGAGCAGGCGATCCGCTATCCCACTGATCTGGCCCACTGATCTGGGCCTTCTCAATGAAGCGCGGGAAATCAGCGAGTTGATTATTGATAAGCTGCACCCCCTGCTTGATCCTCTCCTTGATCCGGTGGCGGGCCTGAAAAAGAAGCCGCGCACCTATCGCCGGAAGGCCCGGCAGGATTATCTGTCCCTTGTCAAGCAACGCCGGCCCGGCGCCAGGAAACGCCGTCAGGCAATCCGGCGGCAGCTTCAGTATCTGAAGCGCAACCTGCCATATAGAGACCCTGCTGGACAGGCTTCCGGGCCGGAAAATCCCGCTATCTCATAGGCTCCTGCGGCAGTATTGGATCATCCAGCATGTGTATCTTCAGCAAAAACAGATGTTTGATGCCGGGACCAGGCGCTGTGATGACCGCATTGTCAGCATCCACCAGCCCCACGTCCGTCCAATCATCCGGGGCAAGCTCAATAAATCCGTTGAGTTCGGTGCCAAGCTGGGCGTCAGCCTGACCGGGGACGGCATTGCCTGTGTCGATCACATCAGCTGGGACGCCTATAATGAGGGTCGGGACCTGAAGCAGCAGGTCGAAGCCTATAAAGACCGACAGGGTCATTATCCGGCGACATTGCTGGCGGATCCGCTTTATGGCAGTCGGGACAACCGGAAATTCCTCAAGGACAAGGGCATACGCTTTGCGGGGAAACCTCTGGGTCGCCCCCCTAAAATGACCGACGCCGTCAAAGCACAGGACCGGAAACAGCGGCGGCAGGATTATCGCGAACGCATTCCCGTCGAGGGCAAGTTTGGACAGGGGAAAAATGGTTATGGATTGAACTATATCCGGGCGAAGACGGCCATAACCAGCGAAGCCTGGATCAAAAGCATCTTCATGGTCATGAACCTGATGGTGCTGATCAGGCTTTTGTGCGCCAACCTCAAAAAGGCGCAAAGCCGGTATAATATCGCTGCCCTTATCACCAGATTCACAAGCATGATACGGAAAACTCTTTCACAAGAAATTATAACCAGACATTATGCCCCGTCGGGAAATACTTTCTGAGCAGGCTCTATCTATGCAAAATTACGCCTGTATATCGCTAAATTCTGCAGTGGGAATGTGGCGTCCACAGGGGCGTTTGAACTGGATGAGAGTTATTTTGGTGCCCGCCGGGTTCGCGGCAAAAGAGGGCGTGGAGCAGCAGGAAAGACACCCGTATTTGGGCTACTGAAAAGGGATGGCAAGGTCTATGTAGAGATCGTCAGGAACTACTCCCGCGCGAGCTTACTGCCTATAATACAAGGAAAAATTCTGGAGGGGAGTACTATACATACTGATGGCTGGCGGGCCTATGACGGCCTGATCCTCAATGGCTATGATCATTATCGGGTCTATCATTCAAAGAATGAATTCGCGCGAGGGAAGTGCCATGTGAATGGCAATGAAAGCTTCTGGAGTTTTGCCAAAAGACGGCTCGCCCAGTTTAATGGTCTTGCTGAGCAGACTTTCTTTTTACACCTGAAAGAATGTGAGTTTAGATTTAATAATCGTAATGCAAATTTATATGCTATACTACTCAGAGAATTAAGAAAAAATCCCCTCTAAAGTTCACCAGACCCATATTATTTAAAACAGCTTTACTCTCTTTATGGTCTGACCGGGCAACTCAAAAAGGAAGAAAAAATCCTGCTTAAATTCTTAGAATTTGATAAACGGGTATTTGGGAGCTCCGATAAAGATAATATTCTAATAATTCTTAATTTAGCCAACAATTATTGTAAGCAACAAAAAATTGAAGACTTTCGCGAACTTGTGAAGACTTACGGCCTGAAATATAAATGTTAGGCTTTTTTTAATGCTTTTTGACAACAAAAATAGAGCGCAGAAAATACAGCGCTCTATTTATAAAGTGGATATTAGCCCTGAAATTTTTCTTTAGAAACTAAAGGATAATGTTGCCCCGAATTCGCGGGTGGGACCAAACCAGACAACGGCAACCCCAAAAGAGGACGCGGAATCCTGACCATAGACGCGGTAAACTTCATCCGTCAGGTTTTTGCCATAAAAGGTCAGTTTCCATTTTTCATCGTCCGGGCCAACCGTAAGACGCGCATTTAGCAGTCCATAGCCATCTTCTGCTACAGTAGCTGTCTGATTACTTGCCTGATGGTCATAACGACTACGATAGGAATAATCGACGCCAACCATGCCCACCATATTATTACCAACTTCAAAATCGTAATTTCCGCCAAGGCTTAATGTCCATTCGGAAGCTCCTGGCAGATTTCCGCCTGTGCTGGTATCAAAATCAAAGCCTTTCAATGGACTGACATTACCATTATCTGCATATCCTACGGATCCATAAAGGAATATATCTTCGGTAGGTTTTGCCTGTAATTCAGCCTCAAGCCCGTATATTTTGGCTTTACCGGCATTGGCGGTTAGAACAATGAACTGTCCCTGATCATTCAGGGTTGTTGCGGTTAACTGAATATCCTTATAATCGGTATAGAAGCCAGCTACATTCAGCCGAACTGTCTTTTCCATCATATCCGCCTTGAACCCAACTTCGTAAGCCGTTGTTTTTTCTTCATCAAATGGCGTCAAATCAGTCGGTGAGAAGGGGCGACCATTAAAGCCACCGGACCGGAAACCACGCGATACGGATGCATAAACAAGCAAATCATCGGATGCCTGATAATCAAGCCCAACCTTGGGGGAAAAGGCGGTAAATTTCTTGTTCTTCGCGTCATTTACAAGTTGAAAGGGGCCAAAGAAAGTATCAACATCAACGCCTTTTGTTTCACTGGTCCAACGTATACCACCGGTAATATTAAACTTGTCAGAAATATGATATGTTCCTTGAGCATAGGCCGCGTAGGATTTTGTATCACTTTTGGTGAAGATGGTAATGGGGATGCCGGTCAATACAATATCGGAATCAAACTGTCCGTTTTCCTTAAAATAATAGAGGCCTACTACCCAATCCAGTTTATCATCCAGGCTTGTTCCGGTAAATTGAATTTCCTGACTGAACTGGTTCTGGGTACTTGTGATAAACTGATTCAGAATATTATCTGACCCGCCATCAAAATCTTGTCCGGACTGGCCTGATTGCTTGCGATATGCGGTGATCAGCTTCAAATCCACATCCCCCAGACCTATATCTGTTGTTAGCGCATATCCCGTAACATCAAGGTCATCCTGTATTGGAGCATCAAGCCGCACCAGATTTGGGTCATCCTTGGGTAACAGGGAAATATCCCCGGGGATTGTTGAGAAAACACGGCCATGAGGCATAACAGTTCCCCGCCGGCGTGTATGATCGATAGATAACAGGAAAGACACATTTTCTTTTGGGGTAAATAATAATTGAGCCCGTCCGGCGATATCATTTTCAACCGCTAAATTTCCGCCGCCGCCAACAGGATCTGAATCAAACCCATATCCATCACTGTTCTTTGACAGAAAGGCTACCCTGCCGGATAAGACATCGTCTATAATCGGGAAATCGACGGAAAGTCTTCCATTAAAACGATTGTTATTACCCAAAGTTAATTGGGCATTGCCATTAAATTCACCGGATGGCTTTTTAGTGATAACATTAACGGCCCCGCCAATTGTATTGCGGCCAAAGAGGGTTCCTTGCGGGCCTCTAAGAACCTCAACCCGCTCAATATCCGCAAGATCAAGAGCAGCGCCCGTTACCCTCGCAAGATAAACCCCGTCAAGATAAAGCCCTACACCGGGCTCAGTGGTGGTAATAAAATCACTCTGGCCTATGCCGCGAATAGTTAACGATGACGCACCCACAGTTCCCGATGCGGCAGCGGAATATTGCATATTAGGGACAATATTTGTTATGTCATTAATATTTGCCGCCCCTCTATCCTCCAACGCCTGTGCGTTAAAGGCTGAAATGGCAATCGGGGTTGATTGCAGACTTTCCGAACGCTTGCGGGCGGTAACAATTATTTCCTCCAGACTGAAGGCGCTCTTTGTTTCCTCATCCTGTGCTATTGCGGCTGGGGAAAATACGATCATGGCACCATAACAGGCTGTCAGAGCTAATGTATTTTTTAATGTTTTTTTAGACAATTTACTTCTCCCTATATGATAGTAATATCCATAAAATATGGGCAACTATTCATTCATTTGATTCAGTAATATTTTGTGTTTCATCTTGCCGGATTGCAAATGGTAAAGATGGTAGATTGGGATAAAAAGAAGTAGGTATAGAATTTATACGGGTTGGCAAAACACTATCAATCTTGGTAGTTTTCTGTTTTCCTGAATATTGCTCACATTTTTTTATCCTGACAAGTCCCTGTAAAACCTTCATTTATGGGCGATTTAATAACCTTCAATCACCTTGTCTCGCGGCGGAGCATACGTCTTTTTGCTATGCCTCAAACCAGTTTTGACAAGGGCTATAGCGGTCATGACCGTCAGGGGGATTGGGTCAATTACGGGAACATCCCGTCCATTGGACATAAGAAGCTCTGTTATTTTCTCAACGCAGCCCAGAAAACCTGTGCAGCCTAAAATAATAACATCCGCGCCGTCCTCATTTATTGCCGCCAGTGATGCCTGTGCCAACATCCTCTGGGTCTTTTCAAAATTCTTTTCAATTTCCAGAACGGGCAGGTTAATAACCCGAATAGAAGCCATTTTCTCGGTTGTGCCGTAAACTTTTGCCAAATTATGGATCATGGGCACAACGCCGTCCAATACGGTTACTACCGTGAATTTTTGCCCTAACATGGCAGCAATATGCATGCTGGTTTCCGCAGGGCCAAGCACCGGGATGGAAACAACTTCACGAACGGCCTTCACCCCCGGGTCGCCCATACAATCGATTATAATTGCATCAGCCCCCGCCTTTTCTGCCTCTATGGCTTTTTTAATTGTATCTGGTACGGCAAGGGCTTCATCATACTCACATTCTATGGAAGACGGGCCTTTGTCCAGCAACGAATGGCGAAATCTGACCTCATCACTGGCATATTCAGCAACATCGTCCAATGTACGGATACCCTTTGTAATGATTGGTGTTATGATATGGATTACAATTGACATAAGATTAAATTCCTTCCAATAAGTTGATAAGGAACAGTGGCATGACCTTTGTTCAGATGCAAAATTTTCAGAAAGTAGGGGCGAAAAATATTGAGTAGTCATCAGTCGGGCTCATAAAAATATTGTGACTACTCAAATGGATAGTACCCAGTATTCTGGTTGATTGTTATCAGAGAACATCCGTAATGATATTAAGCTCTTTTGCCCGATTGACAGCCTGCATTCTGTTTGAGGCCTTTGTCTTTGTATAGATGTTTTTCAGATGGTASCGCACGGCGTGYGGGGTGACCCCTAAATTYAAGGCGATCATTTTATCCTGAAGGCCTTGATTAAGCCCYTGYAGRATTTCTATTTCTTTTAGACTGAAAACTATTCTGGMCGYRTCYGTYYTTTGAGAAGCCTTAAAATGGGCGGTAATATTATCGACCTGAGACGTCAGTTCATTATCCTTRTCTTCCCTTTTTTTATAGCTGTTGATAAGCTGTTTGATGGGTTCCCCGCCACGRATRAATGGCCTGATATAATCATTTTGAAYCGAATRTTTCAAAGCTTTYTCTAAATAAGAATAGGCCAGRGCCCYGTCATTCGCTTTTTCTTCCAGCCTTGCGGCAAAAACCAGACAGCGGATATAAGARCGAACAAGMTTCTTTTCCTTGGAGAGGGTTAAGAATGCRGCAAGCATATTGCGGGCGTYATCAWATWGAGAYAACTCCATTTTGATCAACAGGAAGCAAAAGGAATATTCCTCCACTTCCCGCCAGGAATTATGCTCAAAATTCAAAATTTCCTCTATGGTTTTTGGAATTTCAGATTTGGTATAAAGCAATTKCGCCTTATCCTTCTGYCCCGCCAGAACAAGGGCATTAATCTGCAAGGCMACAAGGAAATTAATCAGTTTGGAAAGGCCTTTTTCYTCGGCGCGTTCGATTGCATCCTTCAGAAATTCTKCCATGTCTTCRATRCCCTGWGCYGCAATCAATTCAATCGCGAYACCATAGGCCACTGCATAAAYATCRAACCATGCTTCACTCTCATGCAGACGTCTGGTAATACCCTCAAACTTACCAGCCAAGTCTTTTAAATCATTTTTCTCAAGCTTCAATTCCGCCGTCAATATTTCCCCTATCAAGCGGGGTTCTTTATCGGTTGGAAAGAARCGGTGYGCATTTCTTGAAGCCCTTGAAATATAATCCGCAGCGTCCGAGGCCTTGCCCTGTGCCATGGCAATGGCGCCAAAATGGAAATCAATGAATATTTTGCCATATTCGGACCCTATTTTTTCAAAGTAATTTGCCGCTTGCTGCCCGTGAAACCAGGCGTGGTCAAATTCTGCTCTCTGGTATTTGGCAAGACAGAGCATATTGTTATAAAACCCGATTACACTGGATTCCACATCCTGTATATTGTTGATTTCATTGGATACCAAAGAAATCAATTCGTGGCTCAAGGGCAGGCCGGCATAGGCCGCAAGCATGGAGCGGATGACCGTATGGTCCATATATAAGGCATTATTATCTCCGCCTATTCTATCCTCTTGAAAGCCGGAGGTTTCTTCCTCTATTTGACGGTACAGGGCCTGAGCATCTTTGATTCGGCCCGTTTTGATCAAGACAATACACCGTAACAATCCAAGCCGGGGGAAGAGCTTGATAATGTCATCATCGATCATCTGATTTGCCGGTATAAGCCGCGTCATCCCCTCTCTGAGCCATAATTTTATACCACCCGCCTGCTCCAGAATTTCACCGGTGAGTATTTTATCCCCGGCCAGGGTTGCATGACGCAATGCGGTAAGCAGCCTGTTTCTAAGGGCTAAAATTTTTGCAGCTTTGCGATGGAGATTAAAAAATCTTTCCGGCTTTTTCGCTTTATATAAATCAATTAAAAAATCCCTGAATAAAGCATGCAGCCTATAGGTATCATCTCTCCCTTCCAGAGGAACAATTATACCTTCCAAATGGAGTATTTCATTTAAAATATAGCTGGCGTTGGTTGTTTCTCTTACCGCATCAATCAGGGGAGCTTCCAGCCATTCCAGAATAGATATATCCAGCAGAAAAGTCTTTTCTTCCTCACTTAAACGCAGAAATAATTGCTCATTGAAATATTCAGAAACTAACCCCCGTCCGCCAGAGAAATGGCGGATTTTGTCTATATAAGCCCAATTATTGTCAATTTCCCTTTTCATCAAACGCAGTGCCACAGGCCAACCTTCCGAGCGTTCCTGAATGGTTTCCATTTCCTGTTTTGACAATTGCCCCCCAAAAAAATCATCTATCTCATCATAAGAAAAGCGCAAATCCAGAGCCGTAATTCTTATGGCCGACCCATCCAGTAGAAAATTACTTAAGGCTATGCCGGGGTTTTGCCTGTAGGCTAGGGCTATATGAAGATTCTCCGGCGCATGACGAATTATCATATTCAGTATTTTCAGGGCCTCCGGATCATTCAATCGATCAACATCGTCCAGCATAAGAAAAATTTTCTGATCAATATTCTGTAACAGGTTTATGAGGATATTTACCTGATGCAAGGGATTCAGGGGCGGGGAACTGCCGACTGTCAGGAAATTGGATTGCGTCATATCCAAACCGGCTGTCTGAAAGGCATAGGCAAAATAGGTAATGAGTGTGGTTGCGGTATCTTCAGAGTCAAGCGTAACCCATGCCACAGAATGGCCCATATCCAAAAGCTTCGTGCGCCATAGGGCCAGCAACGTGGTTTTCCCGAACCCGCCAGTTGCCTCCAGAATAGTGATAGCGTTTTCTTGATTACGGCGCAAAATATCAAGGACGTGTTTGCGTTCCGCGAGCGTGATGTGGCTTTTGGGCGGCATAACCTTGGCCGCAACCAGCCAGGAACTTAAACCCTGCTCTCCTGTCTCATTATTTTCACTCATATAACCAGTATAACGCGGTGTTATCACCAGTCAATTTCCTTGGCGGAACGGTTCCATGGAAATATTTTCGATAGGGACATAATCCTCCTCAAAACCAAAAGCACGCGGCCCGAATATTTTTATTGCCTCAGGGGTGCGCATAACCGGGGGGACACTCGCCCCGATTATTTTGACGCGCTGTCCATACCGAAGGGCCTCTACGGGGATGGGTTCGGCCGTTTCCCGGTCAACCACACATACCAAATCCGGAACCATGGCCAAAAGCTTGTCCTTAACCTTGGCGACCAGATTTTCATTCTGAAATATTATTTCCATACTGTCCCCG
>NVTJ01000103.1 GCA_002401545.1 Alphaproteobacteria bacterium | reverse complement strand
CCAACGCCCCTAATCAAGCTGCCCCTTAAAGACATCGTTCTCAGCGGCATAGGCCGTGTCGGTGAAGCGGGTTATAGGGGCTAGCCACAACCTTGTAAATACCTAATTTCACATTTAACCGAAAAATTTGTAAAAACCGTTGCTCACGCTAGGCTTCCCGGCAAATAAAGAAAGTTATAAACAAGCTTTTATCTTTCTGTGAAGAACGGCTATATTAGCATAAAATAAAGAAAAACTACAGAATAATAATAATATGCCAATCCACTGGCAAAAATAACTATTTCAAAACAATGAGTTAGATAGAAAACGCCCCGTTACCGTCAGAGTCTGAGAAAGAACCTGAAGCCGGGAAATTAAATTCGACTCAATAAAACTCATTTTGCTTCAGGACGATGTAATATATGTCATCATTGCTTCTGACTCGGCTTCGGTTTCAGCCATACGCTGCTTGACCGCATCCCCGATACTGATCACACCGACAACATTGCCGTCTTCCACCACCGGCAAATGACGAATGCGCTTGCTGGTCATCTGTTCCATAATTTTTTTCATGTCATCATCAAGGGAGCAGGTATAGACACCTTCCGTCATAAAATCGCTGACCTTGCCTTCAAGTATCCCCCCGCCATGTTTGGCTATGGCGATGATAATATCCCGTTCTGAAAGAACACCGCACATGCGGCCTTCGCTTTCACAAACCAGAACCGCCCCGATTTTATTTTCCCGCAGGGTTTTTGCGACTTCCATTAAACTATTATCAGGCGAAACAGATATGATCTGATGACCCTTATACTGAAGAACATTTCTAACGTACATGGAACCTCCTGTTGATTTATATAGTTATTGTATAACTTATTATATACGAAGAAAAGCAAATCTACGACCTAATAATTAATGTTAATTCCCGAAATTTTGACAAAGGCCTTGTTTTTGCCAGAAAAAAATCAGACAACAAATGTCATGACAAAAGAAAGTGCCTTCATATTCAAGTCCTGCCGTTATGAATCGGAGAAACAATGCGTTTTTCTGGACTATGCCATGTCATCCGGCCTGACCTTCACGGAAGTCATCAGCTTTCCCGGGGCAAAGACAAATTTTTCGTCTGAAGAACAAGCGGCCCTCAAAGGACTTATGCACGTCCTGCATCTGGCCGCCGGAATCAGTTATTACAAAGCCTGTTGCCCACCACGGATTATCATTGAGGACCGGACAATCAGCCGGACAGAAGCTGATTTTTTCTATAAATTCTATCTCATGGGGCTTGGTGAATTTTCTGTGAAAAATAATCTTGATCTTCGCGGGATCATCAATTTCCCGGTGACAGAACAGACCGCGCCACAGCCATCCCCCCTCATCCTGCCCCGGAGGAATGTCCTCCCTATCGGTGGCGGCAAGGATTCACTGGTCAGTCTGGAAATATTGCGGCAGGCGGGACAGGACTTTCGCCCCATTGCCATCAATGCCGGACGGCCCATATTGGAGGTGATGGCGCGTGGTGACTGTCCGGACCCGATCCTGATCACCCGGAAAATTGACCCACGCCTGTTTCAGCTTAATGAACAGGGCGCCTATAACGGCCATGTGCCCATTAGCGGCATTCTTGGTTTTATCATGGCTTTTGCCGCTGTCCTTTACGGCTATAATACGGTGATCATGTCCAATGAACAGTCTGCCAATGAAGGTAATATGGTGAAAGATGGCCTGCGGATAAATCACCAATATAGTAAATCTCTGGAATTTGAGCAGGACTTCAGCCAGTTTATTACCCGCCATGTCATGAAAAACTTCCGCTATTTTTCGCTTTTGCGGCCGCTGTCGGAAAGTGGTATTGCGGCATTATTTGCCCGCGAGCCAAAATATTTTTCCACCTTCAGAAGCTGTAACCGCAATTTTCATATTTTGCAGGAAGCGAGAAAATACGGCTGGTGTTGTGACTGTCCGAAATGCCGCTTTGTCTATTTGGCCCTTGCCCCCTTTATGGAAAAGGCCGACGTGGTCAGGATTTTCGGTCAGGATATGCTGAATGATGTGACGCAGGAAGATGGTTTCAGGGAGCTGCTCGGCCTTAAAGGCCATAAACCCTTTGAATGTGTTGGTGAGATCGGCGAATGCCGCCTGCTGCTGAAGAGTCTGGCACTTATGCCGCAGTGGCAGGACAGCGCCCTCATTGCCCGGCTCGCTCCCGAAATTGATGAGACGGGATTAAACCTGTCCGCCCTCACCGCCAAGTCATTAAAAAAACACGCCGGCCATAACCTGCCCATGGAATTTGAAAGAATGCTTGATGATTTTATCGGATCTTGAAAATAAAAACCTCGCCATATGGGGTTTGGGCAGGGAGGGGATTGAAAGTTACCATACTTTAAGAGCCTTGTTTCCTGCAAAGCCTCTGCTCCTGATCAATCGGGAACGCCCTGATAATATACCGGATGATGATCTGACCAGTTTTATTCCGGAAGCTGACCTGAAAGATAACATCGGCCCCCTTGATGTGGTGATCAAGACCCCCGGCATCAGCCTCTATCATCCCCTGGTCACCATGCTGAAACAACATGGTGTCACCATAACGTCCGCCACCAATATCTGGTTCGCCAACCGCCGCAAGAAGGCCACCACCATCGCTGTCACCGGCAGCAACGGCAAAAGCACCACCTGCGCCCTGCTCCAGTATATTCTGAGTGGCCTCGGACATAAGACTGAGCTTGGCGGAAATATTGGAACCCCCCTGTTAAGCCTTGATAAAAATGCAGAATATTATGTCATTGAACTGAGCAGTTACCAGACAGCAGATTTGGATCAGGCCCCGGATATTGCCGTTCTGCTCAACCTGTTCCCCGAACATATTGACTGGCATCAAAGCCATGAACAATATTTCACCGATAAAATCAACCTGATCCTGACGGGTGCAAAGATCATCATCCTGAACCGTACGGATCCCCGGATAAAAGCCATGATCACAGGCCTGCCTGCGGACGGCTTATGGTTTAATGACCCTTGCGCCATCCATTACCATGGAAAATTCATCTGGGTCGGAGATGACAGTCTGGGCCTTATCGAAGACATCACCCTGCCCGGAAACCATAATCTGGAGAATATTTGTGCGGCCCTTACCGTGTGCAAGGCTCTGGGGCTTGATCTGAAAAAATCTTTTAAGCTTGCAGCCTCTTATTCCGGTCTGCCTCACCGTCTCGAAAACCTTGGCATCACCGCTGGCCGGACATATATCAACGACAGCATTTCAACCACACCGGAAGCGACAATAGCCGCCTTGAAGAGCTTTGAAGGCCGTCCTGTAACCCTTCTGGCCGGGGGCCAGAATCGAAATCAGGACTATTCATCCCTCGCCCGTTATATTAAAGATCATCCCGGCGTAAGCGTAATCACAGCTTACCAGACCGGTCCGGCAATCTGTCTGGCCCTGAATAAAATCGGGCTGTCGTCATCAGTGGTAACGGCAATTGACCTGAAAACATCTGTGGCAATAGCAAAGAAAACCACCCCGGATGGTGGTATCATCCTGCTTAGTCCCGCTGCGCCCAGCTATGATGCTTTTGAGAATTTTGAACAACGGGGTGATCTTTTCCGCATTTACAGCCTGAAGACAGGCTAAAAACTTACCATTAAATTAACCTGTTGAACTTATTGTCTTGTATAAAGAAAATAAACCACACAAAAATGGGTGATCCCCTTGAGTTTTTCCAAAGCTTTTTTCCCTGTTGCCGTTACCATACTCATTGCTTTATACATGATTATTGTAAGTTTGGGCATCACCGACAGAGCCATCAAGAAATCCGGCCAACGGATATCCTATTATTCCATCGCGCAGCATATTCACGACATTCAGGATTTTCAGGCTACCATGCTCCTTGACTATACGGAATGGAGCGATACCTTCACGAATTTAACCCTCAAGAACGACATGAAATGGTTCCACTACAGCATCGGCGGTGCCAATATGCTAAAGCGCAAGATCCATGGTCTGGCCTTCATCAAGAATGACGGAACTCTGATTGATCAGGAAACCAGAGACAACAATATGGACTACGCCATATCCCGGAATGTTTTCAAACAGAATTTTGATTTTATAAGACAGGGAATGCTGGAAAATATCACATTGGACGCCGAACCCGTTTCCTTCTTCGTAAATAACAATGGCACACCAACACTTTTCAGCTTATCGCCCATTACCCACCCTGACTCTACGGCTTACCCGGACTTTTCCCCGGATAAGAGGGATTTCCTGATGTTCTGGACTGCGTTAACACCGGAATTGCTCTTGCAGACCAGTGACATACTTAACTTAAAGGATTTGGTCATAACAGCCGTATCATCTCCCGGTAATTTTTTATTGAAGGACAGCATGGGCAATATCATTGCATCGCTAGAATGGTCGCTGCGGGAAGAAGACAGCAATCCCATGGCCCTGTCCATATATACAAGCATTGCCATGTTTGCCCTGCTCCTCCTTGGCGGATATTTTTCCCATCGAAGGATTTTCAGCCTGATCAGCGAACTGGATCAAGCCAGAGAACATGCGGAATCAGACCACAGAATTAAATCTGAGTTCCTCGCCACTATGAGCCATGAACTCAGAACACCGCTGAATTCCATCATCGGTTTTTCTGATATTTTAAGCTCTGGCACCAAGGAAACGCTCAGTGACAAGCAAACTGAATATGTCGGCCATATTCAATCAAGCGGAAAACATCTTTTAAATATTATCAATGAAATTCTTGACATGTCCAAGATTGAGGCCGGAAAATATGAACTTCACGAGGTGGAAATAAACCTGAGGCATACCCTCAAGCAATCAATCGTTTATCTGGAAAAAGAAGCCAAGGACAAGAATATCACATTGGTGAAAAAAATACCTGACGCCCTGAATGAATTCGTCGGTGATGAGAAAGTCATACGCCAGATTATCCTGAACCTGCTGAGCAATGCCATTAAATTCACCCCGGACAAAGGCCAGGTCATCATTGGTTGTGCGGTCACGGACAAGGGGTGTATGGAAATTTATGTGAACGATAACGGCATCGGCATATCACCGGAAAAACTTGACATGATCACAGAACCCTACCTGCAGGATCAGGACCATAAAACCCGAAGCCATCAGGGAACCGGCCTTGGCCTTGCCATCACCAAGGCCTTTGTGGAAATGCATCAGGGAACAATGGACATCAAGAGCGAAATTAACGCCGGCACCCATGTGACAATTACTTTTCCCCCCGCCCGGGTTTTAACAGAAGTGATTTAACCGCTCGGACGGCCAATAATTAAAACGATCGTATTAAGTTTCTTTTTACCGCACTTTATGGCACACTCCCGGCTGATTATATCAGGGAGACAGAATACATGCTTGGACTCATGCAAGACCGGCCGCTGCTGATCACCAGCCTTATGGAATATGCCGCACTCTACCATAGTGATTGTGAGGTTGTCACCAAAGCTTTGGAGGGGGGGATACACAGGGCGACCTACAGTGAAATTTCCCGAAGGTCGGCCAAACTTGCCCATGCGCTGACAAAACTGGGGATTGGGGAAGGCGACTGCGTTAGCACAATGGCCTGGAATACCTACCGCCATCTGGAACTCTATCTGGCTGTCCCCTGCATGGGGTCCCTGTTGAACACGATCAACCCCCGCCTGTTCCCGCAACAGATCASCTATATCCTTGCCCATTCAGGCGCCAAAATCCTGTTTCTGGACCTGACTTTTGTGCCTCAGCTTGAAAAGCTGGCGGGCAGGATTTCCGGCGTGGAAAAGATCGTCATTATGACGGATCACGCCCATATGCCGGAAACCTCCCTTGATAATGTCCTATGCTATGAAGACCTCATTGCCGACGAAGATGACCAGTTTGACTGGCCGGACCTGGAYGAAAATACAGCGGCTGTCCTCTGCTATACCTCCGGCACAACCGGGGACCCCAAAGGCGCCCTCTACAGCCACCGCAGCACCGTGCTTCATTGTTATAGTTCATGTTCCAAGGACAGCCTCGGGGTAAGCCGGAACGATGTGGTTTTTCCCATTGTTCCCATGTTCCATGTCAATGCCTGGGGAACACCCTATGCGGCCGTCATGACAGGCAGCAAGCTGGTTCTGCCGGGGGCGGACATGACCGGCAAAAATTTCTATAACCTGATGAAGGATGAGGAATGCACCATATCACTGGGGGTGCCCACTATCTGGCTGGCGCTGCTGCATTATGTCAGCACATTGGAAGACAAGGATTTTACCAGCCTTGCCATTGAGAATTTTGTCATTGGCGGGTCCGCCGCTGCCCCGAGCCTGATAGAGGATCTGGAAAAAACCTTTGGCGCAACCGTCATTCACGCCTGGGGCATGACCGAGACCAGTCCGCTGGGGTCTGTGAACCGCCTGTTGGCAAAACACGCCTGCCTGTCCGACACAGAAAAAATGGCCCTCAAGGTCAAACAGGGCCGCCCGCCTTTCGGTATCGAAATGAAAATAGTCGATGATGAGGGCAATAAACTGGCCCGTGACGGCATTGCTTTTGGCCGTCTTATGGTTCGCGGACCGTGGGTTGCCAAGGCCTATTTCAAACAGCCTGACCTTAACATTCTGGATGATGAGGGCTATTTTGATACCGGCGATGTCTCCACTCTGGACCCGGATGGCTATATGACCATCGTTGACCGTTCCAAGGATGTGATCAAATCAGGCGGCGAATGGATTTCTTCCATTGACCTTGAGAATGTCGCCCTGGGACAGCCGCAAGTGGCCGAAGCCGCCGTTATCGGCATTGCCCATCCCAAATGGCAGGAACGCCCCCTGTTGATCATCGTGCCCAAACCCGGAACCAATCCAGCCAAGGAAGATATACTCGGCTATCTGGACGGCAAAATCGCCAAATGGTGGACACCGGATGATGTGGTCTTTATCGACGAAATGCCCCATACCGCCACGGGGAAAATCCAGAAACGTAACCTGCGTACAATTTTCAGGGACTTTAAATTTTCAGAATAGCTTCTTTGGTTGAAAGAAGGTCACCAGAAACCGCACCAGAAACAGACCATAGGCCAATATCCAAAGGCTTCCCGCCCCGTGAAGTATCCCCATATAGCTGGCATCTGTAACCAAGGGCAATATTGCCCGGCTGATGGCGGCAAGATTAACGAATACAAACATTACCGTCAGAATTTTTTCATTATCCAACGGCAAACCGGAATGCCCCAATGTCGCCCGGGACATGACACCCAACGTCAATGACCCCACCGCCCCGACCGTGAAGGCATGCATGGCATGACTGAAGGCGGCGACATCGGTAAAACTGCCGTAAGCCAACAGGAAAAACCCCACAGGAATCCAGAAATACCCAACATGCAAAATAAAAAGCAGCGGGTCATGAGCCACTTTCCATCCCTTCCAGCTTAAGGACCGGCACAGGGTGACCACCCCGGCAAAAGCCGCAATGCCGCCAATAACCATATCCGCTGCACCCCATAGAAAGGCGATGGCCAAGCTGAAAATAGACAGAACCGACAGGGGCAGAAAAATAACCGGTGTCGATATTTCAATAGCCGGATATTTAGCACGGGTGAAGCTTGGGATGATGCGCCCCCCAATCACATTCATCAGGAATATGATGAATAATGTTGCGGCCAGAAACAACAGCCGTTCCTCAAAATCAATCCCGCCAATGACGGCCAGGTGACTTGCTATATTCAGAGCAGCAAAGAACAACAGCACCACAGGCAGGAAATAATTCCGCTTGTTCTTGCTGCCCACAAGGGCGCTGACAATTCCCAGTATGGCGAGGGGCAGGAAAATTCCGTCCACAATCACCGGCAACCAGATGGGCAGCATGGCGCTGAAGAACATGCTCAGACGGCCTAAAATCCATATGAGGCCCAACCCGGCAAGGCTCATCCCCGTGGGCGTGGGCCGTCCGGTCCAGTTAGGCACAGCCGTATATAAAAAACCGATAATCACCGCCACAACCGTACCAAAAATCATTTCATGCTGATGCCAGCTCACCGGCGAAAAACGGGAGGGTAAAAAATCAGCAATTCCGGTAACCAGTAAAACCCAGTAGGACAGTATCAACACTGCTGACAGGGCTGCCAAAGGGAAAAACACCCTGAAGCCAGCGGAAAAGATTACATTGTTTTTAGAAACAGACGGCGTCATATCGGATACTTTCTCTTAACGCTTCAGACTTTAAAAATATATTTGTCATACATCTTATAATTTGTAAAGCTCACTTTTTACTATCCCCCTCAAAAGCTATAGTCAAGGCTCACCCCGAACTGTCGGCTTTGGGGCAGGGTAATCAGAAATGCCCGGGGCAGGGTCGGCAATGACGCATCAAAAAACCGGGTCACATCCGCCGGGGTATCATCGTCAAACAGGTTTTTCACAAACAGGGTCAGCCGCACATCCGGCCATTCAACCCCACTATGGATATTAACCTTTGTGGTTGCGCCGATGATGGCCAGATTATGGACCTGAACAAACCGGCTTGATTTATGGCTCAGGTCACCGCGCAGGAAGAAATCCATCCCCTCATTGATCGGGTAGGTAAAGCGTGCGGACAGATTAAAGGTATGTTTCGGCGCACGCGGCGTGCGGTTTCCCGCCACAGAGGCATCACCGGTAAGCTTTTCCTGGGTTTCATCCTCAAATTCCTTAAATATCCCATTGGCGAAACCATAGCTGGCGGAAATCTTCACG
>NVTJ01000102.1 GCA_002401545.1 Alphaproteobacteria bacterium | reverse complement strand
CATCCAGAACAACCCGCCATAGATCGGCGTTGGCATATAGAAGCCACGATTGTTGAGCATGACGCGTCCCCGATCCGCATGGTCGAAGAAAAAGACCTGCTGGGTAAATATGTGGCGCTGGCCGAGGCCACCAAAGACGTCAGCTTTGTCGGGCGTTTGGGCACCTATCGCTATCTGGACATGGATGTGACGATTCGCGAGGCGCTGGATACGGCGGCCGCGTTCAAGGCGCATCGCGAGGCGGGCACCGATGTGCCAGCCTTTATGAGTGCGCCGCTGTGACCTAGGTGAGAAACCTTGCGGCCAGCGGCAATTGCGGACAAAAGGTCAGAGAATAAGATTTAAAAAAGATATTTGGAGTGCGTTATGAGTAAAAAGGCCCTTATTACCGGCATCACCGGGCAGGATGGCTCTTATCTGGCCGAATTTCTGCTGGAAAAAGGCTATGAGGTGCATGGCATCAAGCGTCGTGCCAGCTCGCTCAACACCCAGCGGATCGACCATATCTATCAGGATCCGCATACCGACCATTCGCGGTTTCAGCTGCATTATGGCGACCTAAGCGATAGCTCGAACCTGACGCGGATCTTGTCCGAGGTGCAGCCCGACGAGGTTTATAACCTGGGCGCGCAATCCCATGTGGCGGTCAGTTTCGAGGCCCCGGAATATACCGCCGATGTGGACGCTATGGGCGCTTTGCGCTTGTTAGAGGCTATTCGGTTCCTTGGTTTCGAGGACAAGACCCGGTTTTATCAGGCGTCTACTTCGGAATTATATGGCTTGGTGCAGGAAACCCCGCAGACCGAAACCACGCCGTTTTACCCGCGCAGCCCCTATGCCGTGGCCAAGATGTACGCCTATTGGATCACCGTGAATTATCGCGAGGCCTACGGCATGTATGCCTGCAACGGTATTCTGTTCAACCACGAGAGCCCGCGCCGGGGCGAGACCTTTGTGACCCGCAAAATCACCCGGGGGCTGGCGAATATGGCGCAGGGGCTGGAGCCGTGTTTGTATATGGGCAATATCGATGCGCTGCGCGATTGGGGCCATGCGAAGGATTACGTGCGGATGCAGTGGATGATGCTGCAACAAGATACGCCCGATGACTTTGTGATCGCCACCGGCAAGCAATATTCGGTGCGCCAGTTTATCATCTGGTCGGCGGCAGAGCTGGGCCTGACCCTGCAGTTTGACGGCACCGGCGTGGACGAGGTGGCGACCATTACGGCGATCAGTGGCGATCTGGCCCCCAGCCTAAGTGTTGGCGATGTGGTTCTGCGTATTGATCCGCGCTATTTCCGGCCCACCGAGGTGGAAAGCTTGTTGGGCAACCCGGCCAAGGCCAAGGCCAAGCTGGGCTGGGAGCCGGTGATCACCACGCAAGAGATGTGCGCCGAGATGGTGGCTGAGGATCTGAAAACCGCCCGCCGTCACGCGCTGTTGAAAGAGCATGGGCTGGATGTGCCGGTGTCGATCGAGGGCTGAAAACCTACACTAAACAGACCCTAATAAAGGCCAGCGCGCTTGGTTCTAATGATACCAGTGTGGTGATGGGTGATCAGGGTTTTGGAGTATCTGATATGAAGATTTATGTAGCCGGTCATCGCGGCATGGTTGGTGGTGCGATTATGCGCGCGTTGATATCCAGCGGTGAACATCAGCTGATCACCCGCACCAGTGCGGAGCTGGACCTGACAGATCAGGTGGCCGTGCGCGATTTTATGCAGGCGGAAAAGCCAGATCAGGTGATCCTGGCGGCGGCAAAGGTCGGCGGGATTATCGCCAACAACACCTACCCGGCGCAGTTCATCTATGAGAACCTGATGATCGAGTGCAATGTGATCCATCAGGCATACGCGGCGGGCGTGCAAAAGCTGCTGCAATTGGGATCATCATGCATTTACCCCCGCGAAGCCCCGCAGCCGATGGCCGAAGAGGCGCTGTTAACTGGCGTATTAGAGCCTACTAATGAGCCCTACGCCATTGCCAAGATCGCCGGAATTAAGCTGTGCGAAAGCTATAACCGTCAATATGGCACCGATTATCGCAGCGTGATGCCAACCAATCTTTACGGGCCGGGCGACAATTTTCACCCTGAGAACTCCCATGTTTTGCCAGCGCTGATCCGACGGTTTCACGCGGCGGTGCAGGATGGTCTGGACGAGGTGGTGATTTGGGGGTCGGGCAAGCCAATGCGCGAGTTTCTGCATGTGGATGACATGGCGGCGGCCTCGTTGTTTGTGATGGGGCTGGAGACGGCCGATTATGCCCGCGAGACCGAGCCGATGCTGAGCCATATCAATGTTGGCTCCGGCACCGATGTGACGATCCGCGAGCTGGCCGAGACGGTGGCGCGGGTGACCGGGTTTCAGGGGCGGCTAAGCTTTGATGCGTCAAAGCCAGATGGGGCACCGCGCAAGTTGATGGATGTGTCGCGCCTGGCGCGGATGGGCTGGGCGGCCTCGATCGGGTTAGAGGCCGGGATCAAAGAGACATATGCGTGGTTTTTGGCGCAAGACGGCGATTTGCGGGCTAAATAGGCAAACTGTTACAAACCGCGCTGTAATTTGCAGGATCAGACGGGACGCCCACTTGTGGTTTTATCGCTATTTTGTGATATCGAGACCAAGGTATTTTGTTAGGAGTTATTTGTATGATTACCCCGGTTCTTTTATGTGGCGGTTCTGGCACCCGGCTTTGGCCCTTGTCGCGCAAAAGCTATCCCAAGCAATTTTCAAAACTGGTCGGCGATAGCTCGTTGTTTCAGGCCTCGGCAATGCGGTTGTCGGGATCGGAAACCGAGGGTGAAGCCAGCTTTGATGCCCCGCTGATCCTGACCAACTCTGATTTCCGCTTTATCGTTACCGAGCAACTGGCCGAGGTCGGGATTGACCCGTTGGCGATTTTGATCGAGCCAGAGGGGCGCAATACCGCCCCTGCAGTGTTGGCCGCCGCCTTGTGGCTTGAGAAAAGCGACCCCGACGGGCTGATGCTGGTGGCGCCGTCCGACCATGTGGTGCCCGACGCACCGGCCTTTCGCGCGGCTGTTCTGGCCGGGGCCGAGGCGGCAAAAGCCGGGCAATTGGTGACGTTTGGTATCAAGCCGGACCACCCCGAGACCGGCTATGGCTATCTGGAACTGGCCGAGGACCCGGGCGATTTTACCGCTCGGCCGCTTAAGTTGAAGCGCTTTGTCGAGAAACCCGATGCGGCGCGCGCCGCCGAGATGGTCGCGGCGGGCACGTATCTTTGGAACGCCGGTATTTTCCTATTTTCAGTGCGCGCCATTGTTGCGGCTTTTCGCGCCCACGCGCCCGAGCTGATTGATCCGGTGCAACGCGCGGTTGATCAAGGCAAACCCGATCTGGGCTTTTTGCGTCTCGACCCCACGCCTTGGGGGCAGGCGGATGATATCTCGATTGACTACGCGGTGATGGAGCGGGCCGAAAATCTGTCGGTGGTACCGTTTTCCGCCGGTTGGTCCGATCTGGGCGGCTGGGATGCGGTCTGGCGCGAAACCATGCAGGATGCGCGCGGCGTCGCCACATCCGGCCCGGCGACGGCGCTGGATTGCGACGACACATTGCTGCGCTCCGAGGATGAGGGGCTGCAAGTCGTTGGTATCGGCCTGAAAGATATTATCGTCGTCGCGATGCCTGACGCGGTGTTGGTGGCGGATGCGTCGCGGTCGCAGGACGTGAAACACGCGGTTGCRGCGCTGAAGGCCAAAGCGGTCAAGCAAGCGGTCGCCTTTCCCAAGGATCACCGCCCGTGGGGTTGGTTCGAGAGCTTGGTGGTTGGCGAGCGGTTTCAGGTAAAGCGCATTGTCGTGCATCCGGGCGCGGCGCTTAGTTTGCAAAGCCATCACCACCGGTCCGAGCATTGGATCGTGGTCGAGGGTACGGCGCGGGTTACGGTGGATGATGAGGTAAAGCTGATCACCGAGAACCAGTCGGTCTATATCCCGTTGGGCGCGGTGCACCGGATGGAGAATCCAGGCAAACTGCCGATGGTTTTGATCGAGGTCCAAACCGGAAGCTATTTGGGCGAGGACGACATTATCCGGTATGAGGATGTTTATGCGCGGGAGTAGGGGGGGATCACGCCACCCTAACCCTAAACACAGTTGCTAGTTAGCATCGTGTTGGCAAAACCTAATGACCAGTTCGGCAGACGACAACCTTGACGGTTTTTAGAATCAGATGGAGGTCTTTGCGGAATGAAATCTCATTCCGGTAGGTTGCATCAAAAGGGATGCGCCCATTGAACGAGGTGGTTCCGCGACCTTCGATCTGCCACAAACCGGTTATTCCCGGGCGCATTTCAAAATAGGCTTTACCCCCCGCGCAAAATAGCCCTAGCTTACTCTACTGGCCAGTCCTCAACGCAACGCTTTTTACGGTTTTTGCGATCACCCACAGGTCCCTCGAAAATCCGATTTCATGTTTGTACTGGCAGTCCAGCTCTATTCGTTCTTGGTAACTCGTGTTGTTTCGCCCCGATACCTGCCACAGCCCGGTGATTCCTGGCCGCATGGCCAGGTACGCGCCGACCTGTGGACCATACCGTACCAGTTCATCGCGAACAACTGGGCGGGGGCCGACAAAGCTCATCTCGCCCTTCAGTACGTTCCAAATCTGCGGCAGTTCGTCCAAGCTTGTTTTGCGCAGGAAATCGCCAAACCGGGTGATGCGGGGATCGTTCGACAGCTTTTGGTCCCGCGCCCACTCTGCCGCGGCTTCCCGGTTGTCTGCCAGATAAGCTTTCAGCTTGCCTTCGGCCCCCACAACCATTGTGCGAACCTTCCAACATTTAAACGGCTGTCCGTTTTGACCTATCCGCATATGACCGAAAAAACCTGACCCACCGTCGCGCCGGGTCAAAAGCCACAGTGCTGCGATCACTGGCACCAAAAGCGGCAGCAACAGCACCGCAAAGACCACATCAAAAATGCGTTTGCCGTGAGAGGTGTAAAACCCTGGTGTTTCAGTTTTGCTGGTTGACCGGTGGTCCGGGAAAAACTCAAGCGTTTCCAAATTATCTTTCACCTTAACTATCCTTTTCCCACTAAAAAAGTCGGCAATCTTACCAGCAAAAAACTTCACAATTGAAGAACACGCTACATCGAGGGGAGCTAGCTTAATTTGGGATTCGAATCAAATGATTAGTTTATGAATGATTAATGGGCGATGGGTGCCGGGAATGCCTTTAAAATACCCTCGGTGAGGACGGGCGCAGGCATGGGTGAGGGCTGCTTTGCAGGGGCGTATTCGGTGATTCCCTGGGCGGCTTCTTGGCCGGGAAGGCGCGGCCAGGCAGTGCGTGAAAATGCGGGGAACAGCCGTGTAAGGGGCTGGAACAGGGTGGAAAAACCAAAGCTCTCCGGTGGAATAATGAGCGGAGAGTCGCGACAGAAAAGGGCGCTAGTGCTTGATCTTCTGAGGGAGCTTCAGGGGTTCTGGGGCGTGGGAGGTAGCGCGCTTTTGGGCACTTTAGAGGCGGGGTCTAAGGCGTTGCGTTGGCATTTTTGGGTATGGTTGCGATTAAATACCGCACTGAAACTCTGGCGTTGGTTTGGCTTTTATACACCCTGAAATTTCGGTCGCACTATTGTTACAATCGCTAAAATTCCGGCTGAAACCATGCCCGCGCATCATTCGGCGCATCATGTTGCGGGGCTATCCGCGCAACACCCGCCGAACGCTGGATTATCCCGCCCTAAACCCCGGCATTAGATGATCCCGAGTGGAATTTACCGAAGGGAAACATCATGCCTATCACTGATCAATATGCGTCCTTTACGCCGGGTCTGACCGGCCCTGTCATTGGCGGTTTTGATGTCACACCGGATGATGGTGCCGACCTGTCCGTTCTGCCGCGCGCCTTGATGGTTGCCGGGGGTGGTGATGTGGCGGTGGTGCTTAAGGATGGCTCGGGGTTGACCCTGCCGGGGTTGGCGGCCGGGGTGATCTACCCGGTTCGCGCCGCGCGTATTCTGGCAACCGGCACCACCGCCACGGGCATCAAGGGTCTGTACTGATGATCGCGGTGGGCGTGGGGCTGGTGCCCCAGTTTGGCCGCGAGACACCTGTGCCGCTGCCCGCCGGGTTTGGCTGGGATGCCGGGCGGTTCGCGCTGAACATCACCAAAGGCAGCCGCTATTGCGCCAATCTGGCCCCGCGCGATTTGGTTGATGCCGGGATCTGGACTGGCGCGGCGGTGCATGTGGACGGTGCCACGGGTGATGATGGCAATTCGGGTCTGGGGGCGCAGGATGGCGATTTTGCCGCTGCCAAGCGCAGTATTTATGCCGCGTTTGTGGCTGGGAATGCCACCGGCGCGCCCTATCGGGTGATCGTCAAGGCGGGCACCTACGAAGAGAGCGCCTTTACCCGTAACGGCAATGACGAACCCAGCCAGCCGGTTGCAATTATCGGCTGGGGCGGGCCGGTACGGTATCGCACGGGGCCGTTTGCGGTCAGCTGGACCGATGCGGGCGGCAGCTATTCGACCGGCCTTAGCGCGGTGCGGCGGGTCTATCGCCGCGATGTTCTGGATGCGCACGGGCTTTATACCGAACTGGTGAAAGCCAGTGATCTGGCCAGTTGTCAGGCGAGCAATAATAGCTGGTTTGATGATGCGGGCACGGTGCATGTGAACATTGGCGCGCAGCCAGCGCCCGGTGATATTGCCCTGATCCGCAGCTTTCATGGCGCGCGGTTTATGTCCCACACGGATGATCTGTATCTTGAAGATATCCATTGCGAGGGCGGCATTACCGGCGCGCTGCATTGTGATGCGCAGGCAGACCGCAATGTGGTCGGGGTCAATTGCAGCTTTCGCTATTGTGCGCCGTCCAACATCAACAACCCCCGCGATGCGGTGCAGATCCGGCGCACCAACGGGCTGGTGGCGTTCTTTGATTGTGATGCTTCGGGCGGGGCCGAGGATGGCTGGTCGTTCCACGAGGACGGGTATGCAGGCATGCACGTGCTGATGCAGGATTGCACCGGCTATCAGAATGGCGCGTTTTCGGCCACGTCGTGCAATGGCTTTACCACCCATGACGGGGTGCGGGCGATTGATCTGGGCGGCAGCTATGGCTGGTCGCGCAATGGCACCGAGGTGCATTGCATTCAGACCACCCACACCTGGCTGGCGGGCACACGGGCGGTGGCGCGCGATGTCGATGGTACGTCGGTCGCATTCAAGTGTTCAAACCCGTCGTTCATGTGGTTGCAGGATACGGTGGCCGACGCGCAGAACGGCGTGACCAATTATGCGATCGAGGCCAATGGCGGCACGGTATTCACCCGCAACCATCAGGCGTTGGCGGGGGGTGTGGCCACCTCGAATGGCGGTTCGGTCACTGGATTCTGAACGGGGTTCTGATCTGGGCTGTGTTCCGTCAGGCGGCGGGCCAGATCGGCCCAATCGGGGATTGCCTCGGGGCGTTTCGGGCTGGTTTCACAGCGGTTCAGGGCGTCGGGCGCGCCATAGCCAATAATCGACGGCACCGACGGGTGGCACAGCCTGTCCGGCCCAAGGATTGGCAGGCCAAAGTGGCGATACAGCAGGATGCGGTTGGAATTGCTGGTCTGGTATTCAATGCCGGGCGCGTCGGTATAGGGCGCAAGCGCGATGTCGGCGTGGGCAATATAGGCCAGCGTGGTATCGAAATCCTGCTCGCCGTGGAAAATCAGATTGGCCAGCTGCGGTGGCTCGGATTTTAGCCGCCCGATGACGTGCAGCCGCCAGTTGGGCCGGGCGGTGGCGATCCGGGTCAGGGCGGCGATGTCTAACTGGGTGGTGCCGGCGCAGATGGCCTCGTAGGTGGCGCGATTGCCATAGGGGTCTTTCGGGGTCTGTTTCAGCCGCGCGTGCGGGATGCCCATCGGGTCGATCGACACCGGGGCAAACCCCTTAAAACGGCGGGCCAGATGCGGGCTGGCGGTGCTGATCCGGTCGAAATATTTGGCATATTTGGTCTCTAACCGGGACAAAAATCGTGGTAACCCCAGCAGGCGGATATCATCATTGACCCGGTAGATCAGCCGCGCCTTTGGGGCCAAGCGCCGACTTAGCGGCGCCAGCATGATCGGCGCGCCGCTTTCAATCAAAACCAGATCGGCGTGGGCCAAAGGCGCGCGCAAAGGCCCGGACCAATAGGCCGGAAACAGGCCATGCGCCGGGCGCAGCAGGGTATCAAGCGTTTGGTTCTTGGTTGAAAACGGGTGCAGCGGCGACAGGCCATAAATCGCGGTTAGCGACGGGCTAAGGATGTGGGTGCCGGGTTTGGGCCTATAGCCCAACGCCGCCAGCCGCCGGTCGGTAATTATTTGCGACAGCCAGCTATAGCCGACCGTCACATGGGTGACGTGCCAGCCATCCGCCTGCAGCGCGTCTGACACCCACAACAGGCTGGGCCGGCGTTTTTGCTGCGGGAAATGCCCGGTCAGCAGCACGGCATTTTTCATGACGCCACCGGTCGGCGCGCCACGGCGTTGAAGGCCCATAACAATGCCGCGTAAAACCCGGCCCCCAGCGCGATCTTAAGCAGCAGCCGCAGCATCGGGGTCAGCCCCTGCAAGGACGCATCGGTAGTGCTGAGCGCCAGCGCCATCAGCCCCCCCGCCAACAGGGCCGGGGCGATGGCCATCAACGCGGCGCGCGGCTCGACGCCAAGGCGGGGCAGGGCGATATGGCATAGATCAGCAACACCAAAGCGGCGGCCAGCGG